>JBHHZN010000016.1:0-15350 GCA_046758155.1 Acidobacteriota bacterium
GGTGGCGCCCATGAAGGCGGCAGAAAAACCGACGAACAGCGCCGTGCGAGCGCCCCCGACATGCAGATGCCCCGTCGGGCTCGGGGCAAAACGGACCCTTGGCGATTGCATGCCCATCCTTGCCCACGCCTTGCGGAGCGACGTGAGCATCCGATATCCGGTGAGATAGGGGCTCATTCTAGCGGGGGCCCCCCTGGGCGTCAACGCGGCGAGGGATCGCCGGCTTGCGAGGCTCTTGCCGGTCGGGCTATCCTCCTCGGGCCCGTTCGCGCGACCACATCGGAGACATGGATGAACAGATCATTCGGAGCGCTGATCATGGTGGGCCTCCTGGCGGCCGCCACCCCCGCCACGGCGGAGATCAGAGAAAGAAGCATGGAGGTGGGTGGATTCCTGCTGTATGCCGACTTCGACCAGGACTCCAACATCGACGACGATGTGGGTATCGGAGGACGGTTCGGCATCGTTTTCGAGGAGAACCATGAGCTGGAGTTCTCCTTCGACTTCATCTCCACCGAGGACGACCAGAATCTCGGCCTCGACGTCGATCTGATCACGGCAAGAGCCGGATACGTCTACAATTTCCTGCCACGGGAGACCATCTCCCCTCTGCTCACCGTCGGGGCCGGGGTGCAAAACGTGAACATCTCCGACTCCTCCCTCGGGCCCTTCGGCACCATCGTCGATGATACCGATCCGCTGGTGTTCGGTGGCGTCGGGGTTCGTTTTTTCCTGGGCGACAGTTTCAACATCCGGCTGGACGGGCAGATCCAGGCCGTCTTTCCCGACGGCAGCGAGGACACCTTCGTCGACTCGCTGCTGATGGTCGGGGCCGGATGGATCCTGGGAGGCCACTGACCGGCGGCTGCCGTCCGGTGCCCGGGGGGATCTCCCCTAACCCTCCTATTTTCAGGTGGTAACGTCGTTCGCCGCCCCGGCCCCGGCGCGGGCCCGGCCCGCCGGGGACGCCCCGCGATGGCCTGCGATATACTCTGCCCCCGATGCCCGCCAGGAAGAAAGGATCCCCGCCCCGCGGGGCGCCGCGCCGGCGCCGTTCGCGCGAGCTGAAGGCCTCGCAACTGCGATGGGTCTGCCGCCCGGCCGATCATGATCTCTCCGTGGCCGCCAGGGACATGTCGATGATCGGGATCATCGGCCAGGAACGCGCCATCGAAGCCCTCAAACTCGGCATCCAGCTGTATTCGCCCGGCTACAACGTCTTCGTCTGCGGCATTTCCGGCACCGGCAGGGCCACGACGGTGCAGAGGATCCTCGATCGCATCAAGGGGTTCTGCCCCGTTTCTCCGGACCGGTGCTACGTCCACAACTTCGCCAAACCCGATGAGCCGAAGCTCCTCACCCTCCCCCGCGACCATGGGGCTCGCCTGCGGGACGACATGGAGCGATTCCGGACGCGCATCCAGAGGGAGGTTGCCGAGGTCCTGGACCGCGACGATCAGACCAGGAAGCGCGCGCAGGTGACGGCGCACTACGAGAGCAAGAGCGATCGGCTGATCGAACGATTCGAACGTCGGGCCGAGCACAGCGGTTTTGCCCTGAAGAGGGTACGTGACGGCGATGTGACGCGTCCGGAACTCTTCCCGATCATCCAGGGCCGTTCCCACGCGATCGCCGATCTCGAGAAACTGGTCGCGCTGGGAAAGCTCGGCCGCAAGAAGGTCGAAGCCGTCCTTCGCCAGTACGAAGCCCTGCGCCTGGAGCTGGACGGGGCTTCCCGGCAGGCCCGTGCTCTGATCGCCGAGATGGAAGCCGAGCAGGAGGAGATCGATCGGCAGCAGGTGCGCGCCGTCCTGGAGGCGAAGGTCGGATCCATGGCCAAGCGCTACCCTGCGAACGGCCGCGACGTGGTCGCCGGGTACCTGAACGAGGTCATCGAGGAAGTGGTCTCGCATCTCCCGCTTTTCCGCCGCTCGTCGCGCGAGGGTGGGGCGGCGGGCGGGTCGTCCGCTGTCTCGCGCACCGCCGAGGAACCCGGAGACGACGATGGCGGCGCTTTGCGCCGGGTTCTCGATCGGTTCCGCGTCAACTTGATCTTCGACTCCCGGCACGGCGGGGATTGCCCCGTCGTCGTCGAGACCCACCCCTCTTACCGCAGACTGTTCGGGTATTTCGAGAAATCCCTGGATCAATCGGGGCACTGGACCGCCGATTTCATGCAGATCCGATCGGGGAGCATCCTCGCGGCCGACGGCGGGTACCTCGTCCTGACCGCCGAGGACCTCTTCTCGGAGCCCGATGTCTGGAAGGAGCTCAAACGCACATTGATCAGCCGCCGGCTGGCGATCAACGAAGAAAAGGCCGGCGGAGGCATTCCCACGATCACGATGAAGCCCCAGGCGATCCCTCTGAACGTGAAGGTGATCCTGATCGGCCAGCGCGATTCCTACGAGAGGCTCAACGAGGAAGAGCCGGACTTCCGCAAGGTGTTCAAGGTGCTGGCCGAATTCGATCAGGAGATGAAGCGAACGCCGAGAACGTTGCGCCAGTATGCCGCGTTCGTTCAAAGGATCTGCAAGGAGGAGAATCTCGGCACGCTCGAGCCCGCGGCGATCGCCGCCGTGGCCGAATACGGGGCCCGGCTGGCGGGCAGCCAGAACAAGCTCTCGACGCGGTTCGGAGATCTGGCCGACCTGTTGCGCGAATCGGACTACTGGCGCAGACAGTCCGGAACCGGACGCAAGATCAGGGCCGTCCATGTCCTGACGGCCATCCGTGAGTCCCTCCGGAGGCGCGATCTCACCGAGGAGAAGTACCAGGAGATGGTCCAGCAGAACCAGATCTTCATCGATGTCAAGGGAAGAAGGACCGGCCAGGTCAACGGGCTGGTCATCCACGACACCGGCAGTCACCAGTTCGGCCTGCCGGCCCGGATCACGGCCACCGTCTCACCGGGCACCGCCGGTATCATCAACATCGAGCGCGAAGCCGACATGTCGGGGAGCTCTCACACGAAAGGCGTCCTGATCATCGGCGGCTTCTTTCGCGAGGCCTTCGGAGCCGTGGCGCCGATCGCCTTCACCGCGAGCCTTGCGATCGAGCAATCCTACGGCGGTATCGACGGGGATTCCGCCTCCTCGACCGAGGTGTATGCCCTCCTGTCGGCGTTGTCCGGCCTGCCCATCAAGCAGGAGCTCGCCGTGACGGGCTCGGTCGATCAAAAGGGGGTGATCCAGCCCATCGGTGGCATAAACCACAAGATCGAAGGGTTTTATAAGGTCTGCCGGGCAAAGGGCCTCACGGGCTCTCAGGGAGTGATCCTCCCCGAGGCCAACCTGTCGGACCTGATGCTCGACGAGGAGGTCGTCACGGCCGTGAGGCGGGGCAGGTTCCATATCTACCCGGTGAGCACCATCCAGGAAGGAATCGAGATCCTGACGGACGTCAGCGCGGGCGAGCGCGACCAGCACGGCCGGTTCACCGAGCAGGGTGTCTTCGGTCGAGTCACGAAGCGCCTCGACCAGTTCAACGAGGTGATACGCACCTACCCGGCCGTGCCGAGGCTCTGACCCCGCGTCAAGGCGGTCGTTGTTCCGTGTGCTAAAATGGCGCGTCTGCACATCCTCGAGGCATCGCATACCAAGATCATGATGATGAAACGATTTGCCCCACTCGCCTGCACGGCGGCGCTTCTGGCCGGCCTCGGCTCGAGTCGACCCGCGGCCCAGGGCTTTACCAGCTCGCGCGTGGTGTCGGCGTCCGGTTACGTCTCCTTCGACAGGATCCATCCCGGATCGACCTTCCGCCTGGCCGTCGTCGCGGAGATCGAGGAGGGGTGGCACGTCAACGCCCATCATCCGTCGATGGAGTATCTCATTCCCACGTCGCTCGAACTCCTGCCGACCGCCGCGACGGAAGGGATCACATTCGGCGAGCCTGTCTATCCTCCGTTCGAGGAGGCGGTCTTCGCCTTCACCGGCGGGAAGACACTGCGCGTGTATCAGGGCCGCGTCCCGATCGGCATCGAGGCCAGTGCCGCGCGGAACCTGGCCGCCGGCGACCGGACGCTCAAGGCGAGCCTGACGGTGCAGGCCTGCAACGATTCGTCCTGTCTGGCGCCGGCCAAGATCCCGATAGAGATCCCGATAACCATCGCGCGGCAGGGAGATCCCGTCAATGCCCTGGACCCTGATATCTTCGACACGATCTCCTTCGCCGGCGGCGCGTACCCCTCGCAGGCGGGCGCACTGGGAGGCGATGACGCGGCTGAGGGGGCGGCCGAGGGGGCGGCCGAGGGGAACATCGTGGCGCGCTGGGTGACCGAGCAGGGATGGGCCACCGCGCTCGCTTTCATTTTCCTGGGCGGCCTCGCCCTGAACCTCACACCCTGCGTTTATCCGTTGATTCCGATCACGCTGGCGTACTTCGGGGGGCAGGCCGCGGGCCGGCCGGGGCACACCTTCGGCCTGGCGTCTCTTTACGTCGTGGGGATGTGCGCCACCTATTCCGCGCTCGGCGTCCTGGCCGCCACGACCGGAGGAGTTCTCGGATCCGTGCTGCAGAATCCCATTTCGCTGAGCCTCGTGGCCCTGGTGCTCGTGGCGCTCGGCCTGTCGATGCTCGGGCTGTATGACATCCAGGTGCCGATGGTCCTGCGCCGCCGGATCATGTCCCGCCCCGGTTTCGGGGGCGCGCTGTTCATGGGGCTCACGGTCGGCCTGGTTGCGGCTCCCTGCGTCGGACCGTTCGTGGTCAGCCTGATCGCCTACGTGGGCCAGACCGGGAACCCCGTGCTCGGGTTCTGGCTTTTCTTCGTCCTGGCGTTGGGCCTGGGCCTTCCCTACCTGTTTCTGGGAGGGTTCACGGGGGCGGCCACCGGCCTGCCGAAGGCCGGCCCGTGGATGGTGTGGGTCAAGAAGGTTTTTGGCTGCATCATGTTCGTGATGGCTTTCTACTTCGTCACTCCCTTGCTGCCCGACGCCATCGCCGCCTTCGGCCTGCCCGCCATCCTGCTCGGCTCGAGCGTCTATCTGGGTTTCGTCGAGAGCTCGCCGGTGCGATCGGCCGGTTTCCGTGCGGCCCGGATCTCGACGGCGGCGATCGCCGCCATCATCGCCGCGGCGCTGATGATACCCGCGAGCGCATCGGAGGGGATCCAGTGGGAGCCTTACACCGAGGCCAGGCTGGCGGCATCGATCGAGCGTTCCAAACCGGTTCTCATCGATTTCACCGCCGACTGGTGCCTGCCGTGCAAGGAGCTGGAGGGGTCCACCTTCAACGATCCGGCCGTCGTGGCCGCCTCGCTGCGGTTCACGAGACTCCGCGCGGATATCACGCGGCAGTTCTCCGAGTCGGTCAAAGCGCTTCAGACCGAATATGAGATCCTCGGCGCGCCGACCATCATCTTCATCGACTCAAGCGGCCACGAACGAAAGGATCTGCGCCTGACTGGATTCGAGAATGCCGAGGGCTTTCTCCCCCGTCTGCGCCAAGTCCGATGACCCGGGTCCGGAGCGCGAGGGCCCTCACGGACGCGCCCCCGGGCGCTCACCGACAGTCATGACGGCCGCTGACTCCCGCCTGCCCGAGTGACCCGGCGGGCTCGCATCGAAAAGGACCGGAGGAGAACATGGCGGAACAACTCAGGGCGACGTTCCTCAAGAAAGGCATGTATATCAAGCTGAACGATGAGATCTACTCCATCATGAACATCATGCACGTCACACCGGGCAAGGGACGCGGGATGGTTCAGACCAAACTGCGCAGCCTGCTGGCGGGCAATCAACTGGAGCATCGATTCCGTTCAGACGAGACGGTGGAACGCGCGTACCTGGACGAGACCGAGATGGAGTACCTGTACAAGGACGGCGACGACTACTACTTTATGAACACCGAAACCTACGAACAGGTCCACCTGAGCAAGGAGGCCCTGGGCGAGAAGGTGAACTACCTGACCCCCAACCTCAAGCTGACCGTGGTGTTCCACGAAGGGGCTCCTGTGGGGCTGGAACTCCCGCTGACGGTCGCCATGAAGGTGGTCGATACGGCTCCGGAGCTGAAAGGTGCCACCGCCTCGGCTCAACGCAAACCCGCCGTCACCGACACCGGCCTCACGGTCCAGGTCCCGTCGTTCATCGGGCCCGGCGAATCGATCCGCGTCTCGACGGAGGATGGATCGTACCAGGAGCGCGTGAAGTAGCGAGGCACTCGGGCCCGACCCGGGTCCTCCTCAGTACCTGGCCTCGAAGAAATCCCGGAGGATGTCAGCATGGTCGAACGCGATGTCTTCCGGCAGCCGGCCCGCCTCGAAGTACCTCGCCTCGGCGGCGTCATCCCCTCCCACCGGCATCCCTTCGGCCTCGGCGAGAAACACGACGCTGATCGTGTGGCCGCGGGCATCGCGGCCGGGGTCGGAATAGACGTGAAACTGCCGGACCAGCTTCACGGACAGCCCCGTCTCTTCACGCGCCTCACGCACGGCGGCCGACTCGACCGATTCGCCGTAGTCGACGAATCCCCCCGGCAGAGCCCACCCGTGCGGCGGAAAACGACGTTTGACCAGGACAACGGTTCGAGGGTTGCCGACAGGGGTGATGATGGTGTCAACGGTCAGGCGAGGGCATCGGGGCTCAGAGGCAACCATGGCGGTCTCGCGGCTCGCAGGCCTCCATCGCGTGGGACAGGCATGGCGGAGAGGGGGGGATTCGAACCCCCGAGACGGTTGCCCGCCTAACGCCTTAGCAGGGCGCCCTGATAAGCCACTCCAGCACCTCTCCGCGGCGCTCGGAAACCGCTCCGACGGGAAACACGGAAAGCCAGCATAGCAGGCGCCCCGAGCGGGAGCAAGAAGAAGATCGATACCCGGAACCTACGGCCGGATCGCATATGTTTTTCACGAACAAAAGGCCGGCCGCATCGCGCAATGCAGCCGGCCTTCGCCTGGAGTTGCCCGTGAGGGGGACGTCTGGGGCGACGTGCACGAACAACTCACTGAGACGGCCCCGCTCCTTCGGGTGCGGACTACTGGCGGCGGACACGAGCGAGGCCGAAACGATTCTCGATGATCCCCGCAAACATAGGTCCTGGGCCCGTCACACGCCAGCACGCGGCCAACATGTCTCGAACAGATCGATCGCGATAGGAAGGAATCGGGCGACAACGAGGAAAGGACTGTCGGCTTTTTCTTCGGTGACGGGAAAAGAAAAAAACCGCATGGCCCGTCAAGCGAAGAGTCACCGCCGTCGTTCACCTCACCCGGGGGGCAGGCAGAGCGCCGGAATCAGCCCCCGGCGTCCGGGGGAACCCGGCGATCTCGCCGGTGTGAAATGGCGGAGGGAGTGGGATTCGAACCCACGGACCCGGTGAAGGGTCAACGGTTTTCAAGACCGTCGCATTCAACCGCTCTGCCATCCCTCCTGGAAGCCGATCCTAGGCTATCCGGTCCCTGCCGTCCATGTAGGGGCGCAGGACCGGCGGGATGACGACGCTGCCGTCCGCCTCCTGGTAGTTCTCGAGCAAGGCGATGACCGTGCGTCCCACCGCGAGTCCGGATCCGTTGAGCGTGTGCGCCAGCTCGGTGCCCTTCTTGCCTCGTCTCTTGATCCTGATCCCGGCGCGGCGCGCTTGATACGCCTCGCAGTTCGAGCAGGAGGATATCTCGCGGTACCTGTTCTCCGAGGGCAGCCAGACCTCCAGATCGAAGGTCTTGGCGGCCGCGGCCCCGAGATCGGCCGTGCACAATGTGACCACGCGATAGGGCAGGCCCAACCGCCTCAGGATCTCCTCGGCGTGGCCGGTCAGCCGCCCCAGCTCCTCGTAGGAGGATTCAGGAGTCGTGACGGCCACCAGTTCGACCTTGTTGAACTGGTGCTGGCGCATCAGGCCTCGAACATCCTTGCCGTACGATCCGGCTTCGCTCCGGAAGCACGCGGTGTAGGCCGTGTAGCGCAGCGGAAGCATCTCTTCGTCGAGAGTCTCGCGCGCGTGCAGGTTGGTCAGCGGAACCTCGGCGGTCGGCACCAGCCAGAGATCGGTCCCCTCGATCCGGAACAGATCCCCCGCGAACTTGGGGAGCTGCCCGGTCCCGGTCATCGTGCGCGTGTTGGCTATCAAGGGCGGGAAGACCTCGGTGTAGCCATGTTCGCGTGTTTGCACATCGAGCATGAAGTCGATGAGCGCCCGCTCCAGGCGAGCGCCCGCCCCCATCATCACCGCGAAGCGCGCCCCGGCGAGCCGGGCGGCACGTTTGAAATCGATGATGCCCAGCGCCTCGCCCAGTTCCCAGTGCGCCCGCGGCTGGAAGGTGAACGTCGGCTTTTCCCCCCAGGTCCGCTCGACGATGTTGTCCTCCTCGCCCCGGCCCGCCGGCACCGACTCGTGCGGCAGGTTCGGCAGCCCCATCAGGAGATCGGTCACCTCGGACTGGATCCGTCCAAGCTGCTCGTCGTATTCCTTGATTCTCTCGGCGAGGCCCCTCATATCGGCGATGATCTCGGAGGTGTCCTCGCCCGCCTTCTTGCGGCCGGTGATGAGGGTGTTGGCCTCGTTGCGCCGGCGCTTGAGGACCTCGACCTCTCGGATCAGGGACCGGCGTTTCTCGTCGAGGCGGACCAATGGCGTGAGGTCCACGCCGGAGTGCCGGCTGGCAAGGCGGACGCTGACCTCGTCGAGGTTTTCCCGGATGTAGGACGGATCCAGCATGGATTCGGGTTTCGACGTCCTCCGGCGTGATCGCGCAGCGAGTCTAAATCAGCCCCGGCGGGGTGTCAACGCGGGGTTGCGCTATACTGGGGCGCCCTGAGGAGGTTGCATGCCGATCCGCAAAGCCGTTTTCCCAGCCGCCGGGCTCGGGACCCGTTTTCTGCCCGCGACCAAGGCCCAGCCCAAGGAGATGCTGCCCCTCGTGGACAAACCGGCGATCCAGTACGTGATCGAGGAGGCCGTGGCCTCGGGTATCGAGGATATCCTCCTGGTCACCGCACGCGGGAAGGGTTCCATCGAGGATCACTTCGACGCCTCTTGGGAGCTGGAACGGCTGCTCGAACGCCGGGGCGAGCACGAAGCGCTCGCCCTGGTGCAGGGGATCGCGGGCATGGTCCGTCTCGCCTCCATTCGCCAGAAAGAAGCCCTCGGCCTCGGCCACGCCATCCTGGTGGCCAGACAGTGGGTTGGCGACGAGAACTTCGCGGTTTTTCTCGGCGACGATCTGATCGACGCGGATGTCCCCGCGATGCGGCAGATGATGGATGCGTCGATCGAGGAGGACGCCGCCGTGGTCGCCCTCGAGGAAGTGGACAAAGGCCGGACGAAGGACTACGGGATCGTCTCCGGCAAACCCGTCGGGGACCGCCTCTTCAAGCTGGATGGGATGGTCGAGAAGCCGGATCCCGCCCGGGCGCCGTCGAACCTGGCCATCATAGGGCGTTACATCCTCCCGCCGGCGATCTTCGACCACCTGGAGAAAACGGCGCCCGACAGACGTGGCGAGATCCAGCTCACCGACGCCCTGCGCGCGATGCTGGCCGAGCGGCCCATCTACGGCTACCGCTTCGCCGGCTCCCGCCATGACACCGGCAACAAGCTGGGCTTCTTGAAGGCGACCGTGCAATACGCCTTGAGACACCCCGATCTGGCGGAACAGTTCCGGGCGTACCTGCGCGATCTCGATCTCGACCGGATCGGGCCCTAGTCGGATCCTTTCTTCGGCCCCTTGTCCTTGCCCTGTTCCTTCTTCGTCCCGGAGGGGGCTTCCTTTCCCTTGTCTTCCTTCGCCGGGGACTTCGAGCCGTCCGTGTCCTTCGCCTTGTTGCCGTAATCAGTAACGTACCAGCCGCTCCCCTTGAAGCGAATGGCCGGTGCCGAGAGGAGCTTTTCCACCCGTCCCTTGCAGCGGGGACACGCGCGGCGTGGGGGATCGGAGAACTTCTGGATCACCTCGAAGCGGTGACCGCATTTCTTGCATTCGTATTCGTACAACGGCATCCGCGCTACCTCCCGCACCGGGGCCCAAGAGAAAGCGAAAGATACCGGCGCACCTGGGGAGAGTCAAGCAGTCCCCCGCGGCATGGTCTGTTGAAGGGCCCGCCGGCGCGCGGATATAATGCCGGCGTTCAGAAGAAACCATATCCCTCCCCGCAACTCGAGAACCCCCCCGGGAGCCTGGGCAGTGGACAAGATCAAGATTCGCGGAGGCCGGCGGCTCGCAGGGAGCGTGCGCGTCAGCGGTGCCAAGAACGCCGCCTTGCCGGCTCTTGCCGCCACTCTCCTGACCGATCAGCCGGTCGTTCTTCACAACGTGCCGCGGGTGCGCGATGTGATCACCATGTTGCGGGTGCTCGAGCACCTCGGCGGCCGGTCCGACCTCGACCAGGCGGGATCCTGCACCGTGCGGGTCGCCCGCATCGGGGAACCGGAGGCTCCCTATGACCTGGTGCGCAAGATGCGCGCCTCCGTCCTGGTCCTGGGCCCCCTGCTCGTGCGCACGGGCCGCGCCCGCGTCTCGCTTCCGGGAGGATGCGCGATCGGCGAGCGCCCCATCAACCTGCATCTCGAGGGGCTGTCCCGTCTCGGTGCCGAGGTCGACCTGGTCCACGGGTACATCGCGGCCCGTTCCCGCAGGCTGCACGGGGCCGATATCACCTTCCCCGCGCGCACGGTGACCGGCACCGAGAACCTGGTCATGGCCGCGAGCCTGGCCGAGGGGCGAACCGTCCTGCGCAACTGCGCCATGGAGCCCGAGGTGACCAACCTCGCCGGCCTGCTCAACGCCATGGGAGCGCGCATCGAGGGCGCCGGGACCGACACGATCACGATCGAGGGCGTCCAGACGCTCGGTGGAGCCGAGCACCGGATCATCGCCGACCGGATCGAAGCCGGCACCTTCGTGATCGCCGGCGCGATCACGCGCGGGGAGGTCCAGGTGTCGAACTGCGTCCCGGGGCACCTGACCGCCCTCATCGATTCGCTATCGCGGTCGGGGGTGCCTCTTCATGTCACGGATGACGCGGTCACGACGGGAGCCTGGGACAGGCTCGCCGGCCGTGACATGGCGACCTCGCCGTACCCCGGCTTCGCGACCGATCTCCAGGCACAGTACATGGCCCTGATGACGCAGGCCCATGGCGCCTCGATCATCACGGAGAACATCTTCGAGAATCGGTTCATGCACACCGGCGAGCTGAGGCGCATGGGAGCCGACATCACCCTGGATGGACATGCCGCCATCGTACGGGGGCCGACTCGCCTGTCGGGCGCTCCCTTGATGGCGACCGATCTGCGCGCGAGCGCTTCGCTCATCCTCGCCGCCCTCGTGGCCCAGGACGTGAGCACCGTGAACCGGGTGTATCATATCGATCGGGGCTACGAACGGATCGAGGAGAAGCTCAGGGCCATCGGCGCCGACATCGAACGACTTGAATAGGAGACAGCCGCGGTGACCTCAGCCAGGGACTGCCTGTTCTGCCGGATCATCGGGGGAGAGATCGACGCGACAATCCGGTACCAGGACGATCGGGTCATCGCCTTCGAGGACATCGCTCCCCAGGCGCCGCACCACGTCCTGATCTGCCCCCGCAAACACATCGCCACGCTGAACGATCTGGGGCCGGAGGACGAGACCCTCATGGGCCATATCGTGATGGTCGGCGCGAAACTCGCCGGCGAGATGGGCGACGCCGTGAAGGGATACCGCCTGGTCGCCAACTGCCAGTCCGGCGCGGGACAGTCGGTCTTTCACATCCACTTCCACCTGCTGGGGGGAAGGAGATTCCGCTGGCCGCCGGGCTGATGCGCCGCGGTCACACTCGCACCGGACGACCGGCGCGCGCGAGGGGCGTGTTCAGGAGGATCGTTGCCCGGTTCTGGTCCGCGCCCCCTTGAACCAGGCGACCTTGTGGTGAGGCTGTTCCTCCTCCGGCTCTCTGTAGGACTTGTAGTAAGAGTAGTAGTTGTAGTACGAGCCGGCTGATTCCTCGACCTTGTTGAGAATGACGCCGAGGATCCTCGCCTTCGCGGTCTGCAGCGTCTCCTTGACCTGGAGCACGGCCTTGCGCGAGATCCCCCCCGACTCGGCCACGATGATGGCGGCGTCCAGCTCGCCTCCCAGCAGCATCGCATCGGCCACCAGCAGCGCCGGAGGGCTGTCGAAGAAGACGATATCGGCGCGTGATTCCAGCGCGGCGATGATGTCCTTCATCGCCTGGGAGTGAAGCAGCTCGGCCGGGTTCGGCGGAATGGGACCGGACGGCACGACCATCAGGCCGGGATGGGGCGTTTCGCGCAAGACCTCGTCGAGCTTGCGGTTCCCGGCCAGAACGGAGGTCAAGCCATCGTGGTGCTTCGTGCCCAGGAGCCGCTGGACGCTCGGGTTTCTCATGTCGGTATCCACCACGATCACGCGGTTGCCGGCGGCGGCGACGGCCGTGGCCAGGTGCACGAGTATGGTGGACTTGCCTTCGCCTTTGCGGGCGGACGTGACCAGCACCGACCGGAAGGGGTTCTCCACCTCGGCGAACTTGATGTTGGAATAAACGCGCGTGTAGGTCTCCGCGACCTGGTGAACCGGTTTCCCCTCCGTGAAGACCGCCTGGCGGGGATCTTTCAATCTCACGACCGACCCGAGGTACCCCAGCCCGATCGTGCCGGTGATCTCCTCGGGCGAACGCAGGGCGGTGTCGGCGAACTCGACGAGCAGGCCGACCCCCAACCCGACCATGAGGCTCACGATCAACGCCAGCGCCGCCGCCGTTCCCTTCCCCATCGCCGGCCGGGGCGCCAGAGCCTTGTCGACCAGCTCCGCGTTGGCCGGCACCTTGGACGCCTTGAAATCGATCTCGCCGAGACGATCCTGCCATATCTTGAACCGCTCCCGCGCGGAAGCCAGCTTGGCCTCGAGGACATCCAGCTTCGCCTGCTTGTCGGGATATCCCTTGAATCGCTCATCGACCTGCTCGATCTGCGCCGTCCACGAATCGATGGCGGTCGTGAGGTTCGCGATGTTCGCCTCCGTCTCGGCCAGCTCCTCCTTCAGCGTCAGGAAGGCCTCGGGGCTGAGGTTGCTTCCGCTGCGGGCGATGGCCGTCCTGAGACGGCCCTCGATGCTGGCGATCTGGACGGTGAGATTGCGGACCGTCGGATGATTCGCTGTGTACTTGATGCGAGCCTTCGCCACGGCTTCCTGCAGCTTCCTGTACTCCTCGATCCCCGGATCGTCCAGATGCAGCTTGCCGGAGGCCCCGACCTTCGCCAGGTTCAACAGCTCCGCGCGGTGAGCCTCGGCCACTTTCAGTTGCGTTATCACCTCGCCGCGCGACCGTTCGAACGCCGCTATCTTGTCGCGCAGACCCGCCATCTCGCTCTCGATATCGATGAACCCCATCGACCGGCGGAAATCCGCGATCTGATCCTCCAGCGATTGAGCCTCCTGCCGGGACTTCTCCAGACTGGCCAGGATGGACTCGCGGCCCTGCATGAGCTCGTCGCGCATGATGGTCTTCGTGTCCTCGACGAAGACATCCGCCGCCACGTTGGCCAGGGCCACGGCCTGGTCAGGGTCCTTGCTGCTGGCGTGGATGCGAATGAGGTCGGGCTCCTGATATTCCGCTCTCAGCGCCGAGCGCACCTGCAGGGCGGTCAGGGGGATCGCCTCGGCGAGAAGCTGCCTGGAGACTCGCTGGGCGAACGGGAGGCCGTTGATGATCTCCTCGTACGTCGGGCCCGAGAGCGTCGTGGCCGGAGCGTCGGTTCCCGGCGCGAAGCTGAGCATCGAGGTGCGGTAGTACATCATCTGGTTCTTGATCGCGACCTTCGAGTAAACGGTGTAGGTCGTGTCGGTCACGAGGATGCCGATGATGGACAGCGTCATCATGATCGTGAAGACGACGCCGATCGGCCACTTCCGGCGCCAGAGGATCTCGAAGTAATGCTGTAGGCCGATCTCCTCCTGCTGCATGCGCGCCTCTCAGAATTGTTCAGGTGGCCCTAAATTTACCATCGGATCGGTGGTTCATCAAGGGATTCCGCAAGACCCCCCGCGAGCGCGGACCACGAATACGCGACCGATCCGAGATTCAGGAACTGGCGACCCCGGCTCTCCTGTGGCGTCCGAGCGGCACACGGGCGGTGACGCCTCTCTTCGCCGGCGGCCGGTCCCCATGGGCGGGGGACGGCGCGTTGACCGGAAACCACCTGAACCGCGGGAAATCCGGCCTGGCGCCCAGCCGATCGCGCAGATCCTCGAAGTAGCACCTCAGTCCCCCGCGCATCAGGCCTTGCAGAGAATCCTTCCCCGACTCGGTCCGGATGATGAGCAGCAGCGAATCGGCGCCGAAAGGCTCCGCCACGACAGCATCAACACGCATGCGCCGTGAGAGCATGTCGTGGATGTCTTCACAGATGGACTCGCGCAGGGCCGCATCAGCGAAGCCTTCGCCGAATCCGGAGACCTCGCAGAGCTGAACGGAGAACGCCCGGGCCCCGCCACCGGATGCGATTCTCCCGTTGCCCGATATCGCCCCGCGGCTTGCGGGCGCCGGTTTGCGCCCACCCTGGCCGGCGGCCAGCCCCATCTCCAGCTTTTCCTCGATGAACCCTAGCGTGCGCAGCCCCAGGATCCCCGCCACCGTGAGAAAAAGAAGGAAAAGAAATGCCATCTGGTACGGGAACTGCGCGACGGCATACGCCGTCACGGCGAGGTAGGCGCAGATGAAGTATATCCCCAGGACGACGCTGCGATGGTGCAGCCCGATGCGCACCAGGCGATGATGGATATGCTCCCTGTCCGCTTTGAACGGGTTGACCCGCCGCTTGGCCCGCCGGAGGATCGCGAACAGCGTGTCGAAGATCGGGATGCCCAGGACGATGATCGGGAGGAAGAGAACGGTGGCCGCGGAAGCCTTCAGAGAGCCTTCGATCCCCAGAACGGCCAGCGTGAAACCGATGAACATGCTGCCGGAGTCCCCCAGGAACATCCGGGCGGGGTGGAAGTTGTGCCTCAGGAAACCCACGCCCGCCCCCGCCAGAACGATGGCGACGGTGGCCACGAACGGGTTCAGCGTCACGGTGACGGCAATCGCGAACAGGCCGAGCGCCGCGATGCTGCCGGACCCGACGGCGAGCCCGTCCAGGCCGTCGATCAGGTTCATCGCGTTGGTGACTCCCACGATCCACAGGACGGCTACCGGAATGCCCAGCCACCCGACCTCGAACGATCCGCCCAGCGGGTTGGTGAACGATTCGACGCACGTCCCCATCCCGATGACGATGAGGGCCGCCAGCGTCTGGACGGCGAACTTCACGGGGGCTCTCAGGCCCTTGATATCGTCGTACACCCCAAGCGCCACGATGAGGAAACCACCCGCCATCAGCCCCAGGTACGGGCGGAGCACCGCCCCGCC
>JBHHZN010000017.1:0-15145 GCA_046758155.1 Acidobacteriota bacterium
TCCTCTTGCAGCATTCCGCCTCGCGGTTGATCTTCTGGAGTCCCCGCTGCACCGGCTCTCCCGCCCCGGAGCGCAGCAGCAGTTGCGCGTATCCGACCACGCCCGCCAGGGGGTTGTTGAGCTCATGCGCCACGCCGGATACGAGCAGGCCGATCGCGGACATTTTTTCCGCGTGCACGAGCTGGCTCTGCGCTTCCTCCAGCTCCCGCGTCCGCAGGCGGACCTGGTTCTCGAGGTCGGCACTGTACATCTCGAGATCCCTGCGGGTCTGGCGCAGCCGGGATGTCATCTGGTTGAACGAATGGGCGAGCTGGCCGATCTCGTCGAAGCGCCCTTCTTCCACGGTCTCATCCAGGTTCCCGTCGGCGATTCGCCGCGTCGCCCTCGCCAGCTCCTGCAGAGGGGACACCATGCGACGCACCAGGGTCACCGTCAGCAGGATGGCGACTCCGATGACCATGAAGGTGAGCAGCCCAAAGGCGAGCTCGAGATCGAACAGCTCCTGGTGCGTTCGCGTCAGTGATAGCGTCACGCTGGCCACGCCGATCTGCTCCCTGTTGTGCTCCCCGAGCTCCCCGGGTTCCAGCATGAACCCGATCTCCTCGTTCTGGTGGGTGGCGCGCTGCGTGAAAACGGGATAGGAGACCTCGTACGCCACGATGCCGCGGGATCCCTCTCGCCTGAGAGCGCTGATCCTGGCGCGCCGGTCAGCCTGCATCGGACCGCCCGCAACGACCTGCCACCGGCTCTTGTCCTCCGTACCGCCGCGATCCTCCTCGAGCAGAGGGACGCCTTCCCCATCCGACACCTTGACCGAGACCACGTCCGGTTCCTGGAACAATCCGACGGCGAGCTCATGAAGGAGGCCCTTGTTGCGGGTCAGGACCCCGAGCTCGGCGTTGTAGGCGAAGCTGCGGATCAGGGAGACGCCTTCCTGCCGCAATTGCCGGTCCTGGCTGGACGCGTAGTGAACCAGGAAGAAAGCGCTCAGGGAAACGGACGTCGCCAGAACCAGAAGAGAGATGAAACCGATGAATCGGAAGGCAAGACTGAATCTGACGGCTCTCATCCTCGGGCTCCGTCTAGTAATACACCTGGGCGGACCGCTTGATCTCGTCGCCGATGTGAACCCGCAGCCGCTTCGCCGTGTTCATGTTGAGCGACAGGGTGACCGCCCGCGGCACCGTTGTCGCGATCTGGCCCGGCCGCTCCCCCGAGAGGATGCGGACGGCGAGTTCAGCCGACTGGCGCCCCACGTCCTTGTAATCCACCGAGAAGGCCAGCAAGGCGCCCGCCTTGACGAACGAGGGAGACAGCCCGACGAACGGGACGCGATGGCGCAGGGTCGTCAGGAGGATCTGCTTTAGACCTTGAGGGAAAAAAACCGTGCTGTCGGCCACCGACCACAGGACGTCCACATCCCGAACCACCGACTCGGCTCCGGCGATCACCTGCTCGCGCGAGCTCACGCGTATGGCGACAAGCCGCACCCCGAGAGCCTCGGCCGTCTCGCTTGCTTTCTTGACGATCTCGCCGGTGACTTCCGGGTCATAGAGCACACCGATCCGCTTGGCGTTCGGGAGGACATCGAGGATCTTCTCGAATTGAGCGCGGATGGGAATTTCCATGCTGGCGCCTGTCACGTTGTTGCTCCCGCCGATGGCCTCGTGCAGGGCGCTTTTACCGGACGAAGGCAGGACGAGCGAGAACACGATCGGGATGTCCGGGATCCGCCTGGAAACCAGACGCGTGGCGTTGCTGCCGATGGTCAGGATCAGGTCAGGGTGCTTGGAGCGGATGCGCCTGATCATTTTTTCCGCACCGAGGGATGTGCGATCGAGGAAAAACGGGTAGGCCTTGTAGGAAAGCCCCGAGGCCCGCAGGGTCTCCTCGAATCCCTTCATGGCTTGCCGATACGGGGCTACATCACGGCTGAAGACGACTCCGATGGTCACCTTGCCGCCCGCGTGCAGCAAGCCGATGGCCAGGACGAGGCACGCCGCGGCTGCGGGCGCGAACCGGCGGCATCCTCTCGTCAACGTCCCACCCCCGCCTTGCCCTGAAGAAGATGCAGCCATGCAGCGTCTCCCACCGTCCGCGTTCCCCGCAGGCATTTCAAGACGAGCGAACCCTCGGAGGAACGGCTCGCGGCGCCCGGACGATGTTGCTCTAGTATCGAAACTCGAGGCCGACCTGAACGATCCGGCCGAAATCCACGTCGACCGGCCTTCCGAACGAGGGTCCCGAACTCGTGAACCGATCCACGTCGATCACGTTCAACTCATCTGTCAGGTTGAAGACCTGCGCCGTGAATTTCACCTGGCTTCGCCCCATGTCAAACCGTTTCGACAAGGACAGATCCACCGATCGCTGAGGAGGCATACGCAGCGAGTTCTTCCCCCCGACCGTCTGGTCGATCAAACCCGCCGGTGTCAGGGGACTGAAGAGACGACCCGATTGGTACCGGAAGATGCCGGTCAGCTCAAAGCCTCCCGGCAGCGCACCGAAGGCCGAGAGGTTGACGACATCCGGCCGGTCGAAGCTCAACCGGGTGAATTCAAGCGATCGCTGGTCGGCACGATTCTCGAATCCGAATTCCTGGGAGCTGTCCCCTCGGACCCGGGATCGGGTGTACGAGCCGATCACCTCGAAGCGGTGACTGAAGGGCTTTCGCACCATGACCTTGAAGTCCCGGTAATCGGACTCCCCCTCGCTGTCGAGGATGACCGCAGCATCGGCGTTCGGATCGAGGCTCACGCTGGAGGGGACGGTGCTCAGATCGGTCGCCAGGGTGGTGCGCAGCTGGTTCTGCCCTTCCCAGTGGGTCGTGCTCAGCCCGACCTTGATGTTCCATGGAAGCTCCTGCTCGATACCGACCGTCCAGGAGTCCTTGAACGGTGTCTCGAGGTCTCCATCGATCACGTAGTCGTAATCCGTGCTCACGGAGTACGACCCGTAGGCCCCGAAATCGTAGGCGAAGGTTGTCGTCAAGCCGTCGTTTTGAACGAAGTCGACGAACCCCGTGAAGACGCTGTCGTAAAACCGGCCATAGTTACCGTAGATCTTCGTCTTGCCGCGGCCCACCGGGTCGTAGGCGACACCGATCCGGGGCGCGAAGTTGTTGTCGCCGATGATCGTCTGCCGATCCCAGCGTACGCCGCCTTCGACTGTCCAGTACTCGTTGACAACCCACGAGTCCTGGATGTAGGCGGCCACTTCGGCGTCCGTCCTGTCCGTCTTGTCCGGGTTGCGATAATCGTAGGTGTAGCTCATCATCGCGCCCGGACCGTAGTAAGCCTGCGCGATCGCATCCAGGTTGAACACTGTATCCTCGACGCGCGTGATACCGGTGAAATCGAGGAACGAGTAATCCAGGCCGCTCTTGATCCGGTGGGTTCCCTTCTGCACTGTCAGGGCCGAGTTCAACCGAACGCGGTCCGTGCTCCGGTCCTGATCGCCCGGGTAGGTCCCCTGGACGGTGAACGGCTGGCCGGGTTTGAAGAGAATAGTGAAAGGGCCGAGTCCCTGCCGGCTGGGGCGCGCCGTCAGGTACTGATGATGGATGAAGAGCTGATTCTCCATGAACGTGCTCGGGCTGAGCGTGTGGGTGTCGCGGAACTGGACGAAGTATCCCCCCTGATTCTGATCGAAGTTGGTCCCCTCCTGGAAGCGCGCATCCCGGATGACGTTATCGAAGAACGACGGGTCCGTCGCGAAGTTCACCACGAAGAGATTGTCGGGGTTGACCTGCCAGGTCGTCTTGAACTGCCCGTGGTAGCGATCCCCCGTGCGGACGGAGTCATTGAAAACCGATCCGATATCTTCCTGCCAGTACTGAAACGACGATGCAAACCATAGCTTGTTCCTGATGATCGGTCCGCTGAAATAAAGCTCCTGCCACTGCTGTGTCTCGGTCCTGGGGTTGTTGTTGTTCTGCGAGTCGCCGTCACTATCACCCGTGGTTATGAGATCGTTGAACCCCTGGATCGAGGAGCCGAACGTATCATCCCGGTAGAATCCACTGTAGAGGAACTCGAACTCGTTGGTCCCCGACTTGGTGATGATGTTGGCGATGCCACCGGACTGCTCTCCGTATTCCGCCTGAAACCCGGACGTATTCAGCTCGAAGCGCGCGATCGCGTTCTGGTTCACGTTCAGGCCGAACGTCCCGGTCACCGTGTCGTTGATGTTCGCCCCATCGAGACGGAACCCGTTCTGCGTGATCCGGCTGCCGTTGACATGAAACTGAGCGAGCGTGAACCCTTCATCGTTGCTCACACCCGGAAACAGCGTCAGAATCTGCTGATATCGCCGGGAAATGAGCGGGAGCTTGTTGACGTAGGTCGCGTCCACGACCTCCTTGCTCGAGGTGTTGGTGGTGTCCACGACCGGTCTCTCCGCCGTCACCGTGATCTTCTCGCTGAGGCCCTCGGCGAGCGTCAGGGTGAAAACCCGTGCGTTGTCCGGATCGATGACGATCTGCACCAATTCCATCGACTGGTAGCCGATCATCGTGACCGTCATGCTGTAGACGCCGACCGGCAGCCCATTGATGACGAAGCCCCCCTCCGCGTCGGCCACCGCCGTCCGCCTGCCGTCGCCCAGGGGTTCGCCGATCACCACCACGGTCGCCCCGGCGAGAAAATCACCCGAATCGTCCGTGATCGTCCCCCTGATCGATCCCGTAATGTTGGCCTGGGCGTGCACCGGGAGGCTGCCGCCCACCAGCAGCCCCGCCAGCGTCATCCAGGCCACCGCGAGACGTTTGGAAATCATCCGCAGCCCTCCGTACTGCCTGCTGTTGCTATTCACGGCTCACACACCGCAGGGAAAAACCACCTATTCCGAATATTCGGATTTCGGCAAATAGTATGTATAAGTCCCTGATATAGACGGTCAAGAATGGTTACGCTTGTTGTGGATATATCGGGAATCGTCATAGCGACGCGGCCTCGGGCCTTCGAATCCATCGTGGCCACGCGCTGGAGTTGGTCATTCGCCCGAACAAGCCCGGATCCTGCGCCCACGGCGTTGACAGCGTGTGGAGAGTGGGTATGATTGAGTGATCATGCTGCGCAATCCGTGCTGGGCGCGCGTCGCGCGCGGAGGTGTGGGTCTGTGAGCCGACTTCCCAGAGGGAGGAACTTCTCGTGAATCGAAAACGTGCCCTGCTCATCCTGATAACGATTCTGGCCGTCTCCCTCGGGTATTACGCCGCGGGCCCGTGGGGGCCCGCACCGCAGCCTGAAACCACCGCGCAAGCCGGCGCGGCGCAACCTTCCTCGAACACCCCCAGTGGTCGCCAGTACCGCGAGGGCCTCAACGGGGTGGATTTCTCGGGCCTTGACGCCGCCGGCAAGGAGCGTGCGCTGGATCTGATGAACGCCAACCGGTGCGATTGCGGATGCGGGATGAGCATCGCCAAGTGCCGCGTCGAGGACTCGTCGTGCAGTCATAGCCCGGTGCTCGCAAGCAAGATCATCGCGGGTATCAAGGCCGGCAAGACCGACAAACAGATCGTCGCCTCACTCGGTCCGGCCCCCGCGCCGGCCGGCGGCGCCGCGGCCCCGGCGCCGAATCCCACGGCCGCGACCATCCACATCGAGAACGCCCCCACCCGCGGAGTCGAGGCGGCGAAGGTGACGATCGTGGAATTCGCCGACTTTCAATGCCCTTTCTGCGCTCGGGCGATGCCGGTCGCCAAGCAGTTGCTCGACAAGTACCCAAACGACGTCCGGTACGTTTTCAAGCAGTTGCCCCTGACCCAGATCCACCCCTTCGCCGACGGGGCGGCGCGGGCCAGCGTGGCCGCCGCCAATCAGGGGAAGTTCTGGGAAATGCACGACCTCCTGTTCAACCATAACAGGGCGCTTGACCAGGCGAGCCTCAAGAAATACGCCAAGGACCTCGGTCTGGATGTCGAGAGATTCACGCGCGACATGGCTGATCCCGACACCGCCCAGGCCGTGCGGAAAGACGTGAACGAAGCACAGCAGCTGGGCGTGCGCGGAACACCGACCTTCTTCATCAACGGCTTCCGGGCGCCTGCCTGGGACATCAACACCATGACGCAACTGGTCGAGAAGGCTCGATCCGGTGATGACCTGGCGGGCTTCATCGGGGACATGAACAGGGCCAATCAGGAGAGAGCGGCGGCCCAGCGGCGGGCGCGGCGGGCGCAGCAGGAGGCCCTGGCGAAGAAGGTCTTCGACATCGATCTCGCGGGCGCACCCATCGAGGGGAATCCCGATGCTCAGGTGACGATCGTCGAGTTCGGCGATTTCCAGTGCCCCTTCTGCGCCAACTCCCAGCCACTCATCAAGCAGGTCCTTGCGGCCTATCCCGACAAGGTCAGACTGGCCTTCAAGCACCTGCCGCTCTCTCAGATCCACCCTAACGCGCGGGCGGCGGCGATCGCCTCGCTGGCGGCCCTCGAGCAGGGAAAGTTCTGGGAGATGCGTGACTTGCTCTACAAGAATCACGGCAACCTGACCCGGGCGACGCTGATGGACATCGCGCGCCAGGTCGGTCTCGACATGAAGGCCTTCGAGGCGGCGTTGGATGCGCAGAAGAACGCCGCGGTGATCGACAAGGACATCACCGATTCTCAGCGTGCGCAGGTCACCGGCACACCGACGTACTTCATCAACGGGAAACGGGTGATGTCGCGTGACTTCGCGACCTTCAAGAGGATGATCGACGCGGCCCTGAACAGGAAGTCCACCGACATCGCGGGGTAGGCGGCCGTTGCGGGTTCCCGGCGGCGAGGGCTCCCGGACGGGTCCCGGCGGGAGGCGATGATCAGCGTTTCTTGAGCCGCTCGATGCGAGTCCTGATCGCCTCGGCCCGGGTCAAGTCTCCCTTCCAGGCCCCGAGGAAGACCTCGTACTCGCTGATGGCTTTCTGGGTCTCGCCCATCTTCTCATAGAGGCCACCGAGGTTCAGGTGCACCCGCAGGTTGCTCGGATCGGCGGCCGCCGCCTCCTGGAAATGACTAAGAGCTTCTGAATCGTGTCCCTCGGCCCGGGCCAGGACGCCGCGGCTGTTGAAGGCCACCGACCAGCCGGGGTGCAGCACGAGCGCACGGTCGATCGCCTCTCGAGAGGCGTCGAAGCGCCCGAGCATGGTCCGACAACTCGCCAGATCGATCCAGGCGACTTGGTTGTTCGGGTCCAGCGCGACGGCATCCTCCAGAGCGCTCGTGGCGGCGGAGAGGGAGCCTGCCCTGAAATGAGCCATCCCCAGGCGGAAGGCGATCTGCGGGTCATCGGGGCGCAGGGCGTGTGCCTTCGAGAGCCTGTCGGCGGCCTCCTTGAAATCACCGTTCGTAAAATACAGAACACCCAGGTTGTACCACGCCGAGGCGTTGTTGGGATCCGTGTGCGTTGCCTCGTTGAAGCTCGTGAAGGCACGAACCCGATCGTCTTGCTTCAGGTAGACGCTCCCCAGCGTGAGATAGGCATCGGTCAGCCCGGGGTTCAAGGCCAGCGCCTCTTCCAGCGGGGCCACCGCCGCCTCGGTGTCTCCCTTCTCCGCCAGGGCCAGCCCGAGCAGGTAGCGCGCCCGGCCGTTGTCCGGCGCGTCGCCGATCACCTGGTTGAATTGCTCGATGGCGGCATCGAAGTCACCATCCGCGGCCAGGCCGCTCGCGGCCTCGAGCCTCGTGTCGATGCTCTGCGTGTCATCCGCTTCCTGGGATTCGACGCAGGCGGCCGGTGCCAGGAACCCGAGGATCAGCAAAAGGATGGCCGATCGGCCGGCGCTCCGCAATCTAGGACCCACCTTTGCGTTTCTTGATGACCTCGCGGGCCTTGTCGATCACCCTGTCCCCCTGCTCCTCGTTGACGCGCATGGGAGCATCCACCGCGACGTCAGGCTGCAGGCCGTGGCCGGTGTACATCTGTCCCGAGCGGTTCTCGTGTTCGGCTCCCTCGACAAGGACGATCGTGCCTCCCGGGAGCAGGAGCGTCATCTGGACGCCGGACTTGCCGAAAGTCTTCTCTCCGATGACGACGGCGTTGCGCGACTCGCGGAGACTGCCCGCGAGGATCTCGGCCGAGGAGGCGGTGTTGCGGTCCACGAGGACGACCATCGGCTTATCCTCGGCGATGACGGGGCCTTCCCGCCCGGCCGGCGGTGTCGCCTTCTGGATGGTCTGGGCCTTCTGCCCCACGATCTTTCCGAGCGGCGTCTCGGGGTTCAGGAACACTCCGCTGATCTGCGCCGTGTCGGCGTTGCCACCCTGGTTTCCGCGCAGGTCGAGGATCAAACCATCCGCGGAGGCCAGATCCTCGGCGGCCTTGTGGATATCCTTCTCGGCCTGCGGATCATCCAGATTCGTCACGGCGATATATCCGACGTTGTCCGACAGCCGCCGGTGCTCGACCGTCTTGCTCGTGATGCGTGTCTGCCCCTCGCCGGTGAACTGTTCCTGCGGGCTGCGAGGCGTGAGCAAAAGGATGACGTTTTGCTGGACCGCCCGCATCCTGGTATTGCGGTCGTCCAGACTCGACAGCATGAGGCTGATTGCGCCGAGGGCGTCCGTCGGGGTCTCGAGCCGGCCCTCGAACCGATTCTCCCAGGTTTTCCAGTCCTGTCCGTGGAAGGTACGATCGTAGTAAATGTCGCGGACGAACTCCCACACCATCCGGTACATCTCGTAGGGTTCCTGGGGTAGGTCGCCCACGAGCGCGCGGTGGCCGCGATCGAACATCCCGCGGGCAGCATAGAGCCGCACGAGAGAGAATCGAGGCGCCGCCAGAAAGCCGGCCGGCCGGACCGACACGGCTCGCTCCAGCGCGCGTGTGGCCCCGGCCAGGTCCCCCTGTCGCCTCAGGGCGGTCCCCGCCAGCGAGTATCCCACGGTCGAATCCGCCTCCAGCGCCGTGGCCTGTTTCGCCTCCAGCAGGGCCTCCGCGGGCCGGCCTTGTTCGAGCCACGCCAGCGCGAGACCGTACCTCGCGGGAGCATAATCGGGCCATCGCCGCGCGGCCTCCCTCAAGACCGCGATGCCTTCCTGGATCCTTTCCGCCTGCCTGAGGCAGCCTCCCAGGGCGACCATCACCTGTGCATCGGCCCGCCCGGCCGCGATGACGGCCCGGAGGTCTTTTTCGGCCGCCGGGAGATCGCCCAGCACGAGGTGCAAGCCCGCGCGCAGCCGGAGATATCCCGCGTCGAGGGATCCCGCGACAGGTGTCTCCAGATCGTGCAAGGCGGCTCGAACCGCCCCGGGGTACAGGGCAAAAACGCTCCGCGCGAACCTGCGCACCTCGAGGGAATTCATGTCGACACGGATCGCTTCCAGCGCGCTACGGCGCGCCGCCTCCAGATCCCCTTCGCTCCTCTGAATGATCCCCAGGCGCACCCACAGCATCGGATCCGCGATCGCGCCTCCATCACGCTGGCGCTGCTTGATTTGCTCGGACGCCCTCGTCTTTTCGACCGGCAACCGGTTCGTGGATTTCAATACCTCGATGTAGCGCCTGTAGGCGTAATCATCCGCCGGGTGCGAGGCGACCGCATCCGCCCATGCCCGGGCGGCGGTGCGCATCCGGCCGGCTCGCACCGCGCAGTAGGCGAGGTTGTACAGGGACATCGCGCTGAACTGCTCGTTCGAAGGCACCCTGCGAAACTGCCGGACGGCATCACGCCATCGCCCCGCATCGCGATAGGCCAGCCCGAGCTGGAAATGCAGCCAGGGGTTCCCCGCATCGACCTCGACCGCCGCCTCGTAGGCCTCGATAGCACCGGGCAAGTCGGGCTTCTCCCTCAAGAAATCCGCGAGCCGGACCCAGGCCATCGGGTCGGCGGGCGTCTTCTCGACCAGCTCCCTCGCCGACTGGATCGACGAGCGCAGCTGCTCGATCTCACGCCGCATGGTCAGTGCGCGCGTGGCACCGGGAAGGACGTCCAGCAATCGGTCCCAGAATTTCAGCGCCTGATCGAACTGGCCCATCTTCCGGTGAGCGATCGCGAGGTAGGCCACAGCGCTCATGTCGTTCGGATGCTCCTCGAGCAGCTTTTCCCAGACTCTCGCCGCCTCCTCGTATTCACCGAGGCCGAACAGGGAGCTCCCGAGGCCGACGCGGGCATGCTCCACCTGATGGACGCCGGCTTTCATGTCGAGCACTTTCCGGAACTGCCGGGCCGCCGCCTTGAAATGGTAGCCGGCATTGAGCAGTTCGCCGTAGTCGAGCCGTGCGGCGACGTTTCCGGGTTGTTTGGCGAGGATCAGCCGGTACTGCTCTCCTCCCCGCAAGAAGAACGCCCACCGTTTCAGAAAGGCCGCGTAGTCCAGGCGGATGTCGATGCGCTCCGGGTCGACGGCGAGGGCCGTCTCGAAGGCCTCCTCCGCGGCCGCGAGCGATTCCCTGGCCGCCAGGTCGCGCGCCCGCTGCGCCCATTCATCGGCCGAGACGCCCGTCTCGGAGACGGCGACCGGCTCGAGCCCGTCCCGGGCCGAGGCCTGCCAGGAAAAAGCAAGGCCCACAAGAACCATACCCAAGCCTCGCCAGAATCGACTGCTCATCGGGCTACACCCCCATCATGGCCGGGCAACGCGCGCAGAAGCTCGAAAGATACCGGGAAGACCGAGAATTGTCCAGACCGTGGCCATCAGGCCCGGCGCGAGAGGACCCGTCCGAGCCGGCCGAGAACACGATCGACGTCGAGGGCCTCCTCGATCCCGTGACATCCGGAGTTCTCCGGACGCTCGTGTGTTTCTCGATCGACGAGATCGCCGGTGCTGAAGGTGAACCGTCTCACTGGACCCGGACGGCGCCGCTCGCTTTCCCGCAGCAGGACCAGGCGGCCCGTTCCCGGCGTCTTCAGATCGGTGACGACCACATCGGGCGCGTGATCTTGCGTCCCGCCCAGGGCGAAACCGCCGTCCCTCGCCGTATAGACCTCGTGGTCGTTCGCCGTGAGGGCCTCCGCGAGAACCCTCACGATCCATGGCTCACCGTCGGTGGCCTGGATGCGCCCTGCGAGTCCGACCGAGGCAGAACTCGTCGTCGCGCTCCGGCCCGCTGGTCCCCGTTCTCATGGCCCTTGGTGGGGCGCTGGAGGGGAAGCTCGATCGTGAAGGTGGTCCCCTGACCGGCCGTGCTCGCGGCATAGATCCGTCCCTCGTGTTCCTCGATGATCCCGTAGCAGATGGACAGACCGAGGCCGGTGCCCTGTCCGGTCACCTTGGTTGTGAAGAAGGGATCGAAGATCCTCTTGAGGACATCCGGGGCCATGCCCGGGCCGTTGTCGCCCATGAGGACCTTGATCAGTCCGCCGTCACACATCGTGGTCACCGTGATCACGCCTCGCTCTGAGCCCTCCTTGAGAGCCTGATGCGCGTTGATGAGGATGTTCACGAAGACCTGCAGCAGCTGATGGAAATCTCCCATGGTCCGGGGAAGATCCTTGGCGAGGTTCTTCTCGACCCGAATGTTGTCCACCCGAAGCTGATAGGAACGCAATTCGATCGTACTCTCGACGACGTCGTTGATGCTGATGAAGCTTTTCTCGGGCGTGTGCTTTCTGGCGAAGGTCAGCAGATTCTGGACGATTCGGTGGCACCTTCTCGCCTCCGAGTAGACCCGATCGAGGCCGCGGCGCACCTTTTCGTTGCAGTCCTGCGAGACCAGCAACTGAGAATAGCCGATCACCCCGGTGAGCGGATTGTTCAATTCGTGCGCGACCCCGCTGATGAGCTGTCCGATGGCCGAGAGCTTCTCACTCTGAAGAAGCTGCGATTGAAGCCTCTGTTTCTCCTTCTCCGCCCGGCGCCTGTCGCTGATGTCCCGGCAGAGCCACTGCACGACGTTTTTCCCGCCGTAGCTCAAGATGCGGGGGGTGACTTCGACATCGATCGGGCCTGAGCCACGGCAGAGAACGTGCAGATCGAGCGCCTCGCACTCCCCGCTCTTCAGAACCCGATCGAAATGATCCCGGGCGTTCGCGCGCTCCTGCTCCGGGTGCAATGCCAGGAAATCCGTCCCGATCAACTCGGACCGGTTTCTGCGGATCATGCCTTCCGCACGGGCGTTGGCCTGAACAACCCGGCCCGCGCCGGTGTCCAGGATGAAGATGGCGTCGTTGGCCTTCTCGATCATCCCGAGAAACTTCTGTTCGGATTCGAAGATCTGTCGCTGCATCGCGCGGAAGCGTTCTTCCGTCCGTTTCTGTTGCGTGACGTCACGGACGATCAGGCAGACATCCTCGACCTCGTTTCCCGGTCCCCTGATGGGCGAGAGCGACACGGACACATGGATGGGACGTCCGTCCCTTCGCGCGAACAGATCCTCCACTCCCTCGAGCATCCCGCCCCGAAGGCCTTTCTCGATGAGATCTCCCGTGACACTATCGGGCGCGGTCAGATCGTCGTATGTACAACCCCGCATCTCCGCGGCCCGGTACCCCAGGATACGCTCCATGCCGCGGTTCCACCGGGTGATCCTGCGGTTGCGATCGATGACGATGATCCCATCGCCGGCGTTGGCAATGAGGTTCTCGAGATAATCGCGGGCCCTCTCCGTTCGCTCCAGGTACCGGGCCTTGATGATGACCAGGGCCAGCTGCCTGGCAAGCGTCTCCAGGAGGGCGATATCCCCGTGATCGAACGCACCGGGCGCCAGGGCATCGATGTCGAGGACGCCGACCAGGACCTCGCCGGCGATCAACGGGATGCACAGTTCGGCCCGCACGCCTGGCACGGGAGCAACATGATCGCGATCGCCGGCCGTGTCGTTGCAGCATATCGTGCGCCTCAGAGCGGCGGCCTCTCCGACAATGCCTTCGCCGACCCGCTGGCGCCATCCCGCCGGCACCCGGACCCCGGCCTGCGCGTGGTGAGCCGCGGCAATCAGCTCGCGGCCATCCTCGGTGAGCAACGCCACGCACGCGCGGCCATACCCGTACTCGTTGACGATGGCCTCGACGGCCCGTCGCGGGGCATCATCGATTGTCGTCGCGGCGAGGATCCGGCCGCAGATCTCCCCGATCCACTTGATCTTGCGGCCTTTCTCCCTGATATGCTCCTCGCGCACGATCGATTCCAGAATATGGGCCAGGTAGCCGCTGAGCAGCTCGACAACCTTCAGGTCCTGCCGCTCGAAACCCACGCCCCGTGGACTCTCGAGGGCCAGGACGATTCCGGCCCGGCCAACCTCTCCGATGCGAGCACAGATGAAGGCCCGCCTCCCGGCCGCGTCGGTGTCTTTCCCCTCGCCGGAATCCCCGTCCTCCGCGATGCAGATTCGGCAGCGGTCTCCGCCTCTGGCGGCGTTGCACGCGGTCGCGCAGGACAGGGCCTGCGCGGGCGGCGACGCCCCCCTGCCGGCCAGCAGCCGCGCCGCGCCGGAGGAACACTCCAGGATGCTGACGCCCGCGTAGCCGTCCCCGTGGGCATGGATGGTGTCGGCGAGGAAGTCGAAGAACGTCGCCACATCGAAGGCGTCCGACACCCTCTCGATGATTCCCAGGACCGCGGAGAGCTGATCGCTGCGGAGGGCCCTGCTACCGCTCTCCCCGCGCAAACCCCGCTCGACGACATTTCCCATGGACTGTCCCCGCTGGCGAGACACAAGAGGTCGCTGAGATCACACCCGGCCGGAATGGACGCGATGGCAGGGGAAACATTATTTCATGCCCGCCACAGATCCAGTGATCTCCGGCGAGTCACTCTTGTCGGACTTGTCGGCACCCGCTGCGAGCCGGTCGACTCGCGATCGAGCAGGCGCCATCGGGGCGCGCCTGGTCGCGCGACAGGGAATATCAAGACACGGAGCGCGCTGCGACGAAGCGGAGCCGAAGCTCCCCCGGCATCAAGCCGCGCGCAGGAAGCGCCACAGGTTCGCGTTTTCCCAGCGCCGTGCCGAGCGGTAGAAGTAGTACTGTCTCTCCTCCTCGCGAAACCTGGCGGAATGCAGGCTCCTTCTGCCGTTGGGCGTCTTGCGGTACCCGATGGCCGCATGCAGCATCTCGTGGTACACGACGAACTCCACGAAGAAACGCGGAACAAACGGTCGATCCAGCGAGGGGTTGATCCTGATGATCCTCTTGGATTCGCTGTAGGAGCCGAAATCGATCGAGGTGCGGCGCTGCTTCCCGTTGGATTTACCCCAGGTGATCGCCACTTTCAACCGGTCATCGAAGTAGCGCTGGTTCAACCGATCGTAGATCTGTCTCAGATCGAAACAGAAGCCCCGATGGCAGATATTCAGCGCCGCCTTGCGCCGCGGCCGCCCCCCGATGCGGTGCGTGTTGGCACGGATGTAGGTGTTGAGGACCTCGTGACATTCGGCGGTCGGCCGGCGGATGAACTGGGCCAGCGCGCGGACCACCTCCGTGGGAGCATCCAGGAACATGTGATGGGCACGAACCCGCACGAGCCCGGTTCCTGCGGGACGGACGTACAGCATCGATGATCGGTTATCCGTGATCGTCAGGGAGATCGGCTTGCGCGTTCGCCGCCCCAGGCGGTGTCCTAGCTCCAGTTGTGTCATGGAGTTCCTTTCCCTCCCCTCCGCGCCGAGCGAACGGCCGCCCGGTCGGCTATCCCCGGGAGGGGCCCTCCGATCGGCCCCTGCCCGCGAGCCGGCTACCCACCGAACTTGATCAGGATAGAGAAAATATACTCCATGATCCGGGGAAGAGTAAGGGCAATTCCGGATTTTTGTGGGTTATAAGTTCTTCTTAATAGAGGGGTTATACCAATAATCACAAATTTTCGCGGACGGGCCGCCTGGGGCCGCGGCCCGGATCACGAACCAATCAGAACAACCAGACAACCGATCCGATGAAATCAGCATCGGGGGTATCCGACGAGAGGGCCCCGGCCAACGCCCCGCGCACCAGGACCGAGTCGACCACTTCGTACTGGAATCCTCCGAGCAACTGCGAGCTGTTGTTGCGCCCCTCGAAACGGTTCGTCTCGACGGCCCATTCGACGGTGAAGAGCAACCGCTCTCCGGCAGGAAACTGGAACGCGGCACCGGCCAGGAACGAGTTGTCTCCCTCGAGTTGCAGGGGCCCGAGGTCGGCATCCTGGTTGATCCTCACGCCGATATGGCCGACGAGACTCATATGGTCGAAGTTGCGTCGGGCACTACCGAAAAACTCCACATTCGTCTCGCCGGTGCCGAGGAACTCATCC
>JBHHZN010000018.1:0-15059 GCA_046758155.1 Acidobacteriota bacterium
CCGGAATCAACCGCGGTTGGCTCCAGCCCGGGGGGGCGCCAGCTTGGCCAGGCCGAAATCGAGGATCTTGACCCGGTCGGAACCGTCAATGATGATGTTGGCCGGCTTGATGTCGCGGTGAATGATCCCCTTGGCGTGCGCGGCGTCGAGGGCGTCGGCTATCTGGACGGCGAGATCGAGCAGAGCTGTGGTCTCGAGCGGCCCGGCATGGCCGAGCTTTCTCAGGGTCCGGCCCCGCACCAGCTCCATCGCGATGAAAACGACACCACCGACCTCGTCGATCTCGTAGATGGAGGTGATGTTCGGGTGGCTCAGGGCGGCGACCGCTCTCGCCTCTCGCTCGAAGCGGCCCAGCAGATCGGGGTCGCCGGCCATCTCGGGACGCAGCACCTTGAGGGCCACCTCCCGCTCGAGCTTCACGTCGAACCCCTTGAAAACCACACCCATGCCCCCCTCGCCGATCTTCTCGAGGAGACGGTAATGGGCGAGCATCTGTCCCGTCCGTACGGACATCGGAAGGGTCCTTCCAGCGGCTTCCCGCGTCGAGGATCGTTGGCCTTGTCCAGCGATCGGGAGACTCTCACGCAGGATAGCACGGTCCTCCCGGGCGGCCAGGAGGCCTTGATCCCGGCCCTCCGCGGGATTACAATAGACTGAAATTGAGACGTGATCTCAAAATGATCTCAGGATGAAATCGCGGTCAGGCGACACTTCCCGAGCGAGCCGGCAGCGTCGCCGGCTTCCCGGCAGGTCAAGCATCCTCTCGAACGGCCCCGGCCCGAAGGCCCGCCGGGGCAGCCCGCTCTACCCGGAGGCAAGGCTGGGGCCGGCCCCGTGGGCGGCGCCGAGAACGGATGGCCCGACCTTTGAACGTAGGAGACAGGACAGTTGTTGCAATCATTCGTCATCACCCTGCGCGAGGGGCTGGAAGCGTTTCTGATCATCGCCATCAGCGTGGCCTACCTGCGCAAGGCGGGCCGCGAAGAACTGATCCGGGCGGTGCGGTGGGGCATCGGTGTCTCGGTCGCTCTCAGCATCGGCGCCGGTGTGCTGTTCAGCCATGCCGAGAACCAGGCCTTGTGGGAGGCGGTCTTGGCGGTCGTCGCCGCGATCATGGTCGGCACGCTGACCGTGTACATGTGGCGCGCCGCGCGGCGCATGAAGTCCGACATCGAGGGACGCCTGCAGAAATCGGTCCTGCGTGCTGGAGCGGGCGCGTTCGCCGCGGTCTTCCTTTTCACCCTGCTCATGATCACGCGCGAGGGGATGGAGACCGCCCTGCTGATGACAACCCTGCTGTTCCAGGTTCGATCCGGCATCGTCGCCCTGGGCGCCGTGGCCGGCCTGCTCTGCGCGGCGGGGATCGCGGTGCTGTGGTCCCGATTCGGCCACCGCGTGGACCTCGCGCGCTTCTTCCAGGTGACGGCGATCTTCCTGTTCGTCTTCGTCCTCCAGTTGTTGATCTACGGGTTCCACGAGCTGACCGAGGCCGGCGTGCTGCCCAACAGCCAGCAACTGCACTGGGCCACCGAACCGTACGGACCCGACGGCCGCTACGGGCAGTACCTCACCTACTTGCTCGTCCTGCTCCCGCTCGGCTGGCTGGGCCTGGCATCCGTGCGCGCGAGGACCCAGGAGCCCCGCTAGCGACCGCGCCGGCGACGGATCCGGATCCGGTCCCCCCCGCGCTCGCGCGGCGGTCTGCCCTCGTCCCTTCAGCGAAGCCTGCCGGCAACAGGCTGCCTTCTTGCCTGGGCCTTCCGTGGATATCCCGGTGACATACGTTTATGTCCTCAACGAGGATGACGCGGGAAACAAGTACGTCCTGTACCCGCTTCCCGGTGATGACGGAGCGGGGAACCCGCTGGCTGCCGGACCACGCCACAGGATTCCGGCGCGTGATCAGAACTGGCAGATCACCAGCGCGGGTGGCCGGGAGGTGTTTCTCGTCATCGCCTCGCGTGAGCCTATTGGAAATGTGGAGGAAAGCCTGGCGAAGCTCGAGCCGGCCGAGGCGGGCCGCGCCGTTGCCGTGGCTCGGTTGGATCCGAACGCCGCCGGCCAGTTACGCGGCGTCGGGGGCATGGTTCCGGTCGACCCGGAGGGCGAGGCGGGCCGCCCGGGATCCGCGAGCGTGGTGGACCAGATCTCCAGCACGCTGAGCGGCTCGAAGGGAGTCAAGCTCATAAGGATCGAGCTCTCGAATCCGGGGCCGGGTTGATCCGTTCGCCTGTACTGGGCGTATCAAGGAGGATATGCGATGACCCGAAAGACTTCCTGGAAGGTCGCCTTCCTTGGCGCCTTTGTCCTGGGGGGAACTCTCCTTGCCGCGGATTCTCCCGCTCCTGAAGGCTTCAAGGAGGAATTCGATCACCTGCGCGGTATGTTGCAGCATCGCGACTACTCCGGTGTGGAGAAAGAATTCGGCCCGTTGCTCGCCCGGGCCGAAAAGGAATTCGGAGCGGATTCGCTCCAGGTTTCCAATGTCTTGAACGTCCTCGTCACCGCCAGAAGGAGAGCGGGCCGGACGGGCGTCGCCGGCACGCGCGATCTCGCCGAGCGGGCGGTAAAGATCAAGGAGAAGGCGTATGGACGCGACGATCCTCGCGTGGTGTTCACCCTCAACGGGCTCGCGAGCGTCGATTACGCGAACGGTGCTTATCTCAGAGCCAAGCCTCTTTACGAACGGGTCATCCACATCCTCGAGAGTTCTCCCGAATCGAATCCCATCGCAGTTTCCAAGGCGCGGAACAATTTCGCCAATGTGCGCAAGGAGCTCGGCGACCTCGCCGGCGCCAGGCGCGACTACGAGCAGATACTGAATGTGCGCGAGGAACACCTGGATCCGGATGATCCGCTGATCGCACGGGTGTTGAACAACCTGGGTGTTCTCCTGACCACGCTGGGAGATCACCGGGATGCGCGCGAGAAACTGGGGAGAGCCCTGGTCATCCGCGAGAAAGCCTTCGACGAGGATGACCCGCGCGTGGGTGAAAGCCTCCACAATCTAGCCAACGTCCTCGCCGAAATCGGGGAGACCGCCGAGGCCCGGCGGCTCTACGAGCGTGCGGGCCGGATCTACGAGGAGTCCCTCGGCGCCAAGTCGATCGATCTGGCGGCGAACCTCACGAACCTGGCGTACCTGTTGACCGACGAGGGAGAATACGATGCCGCGCTGCCGCTGTACGAGCGTGCTCTCGACATCATGATCGCCAACGGGCCCGACCATCCCGATGTCGCCTACAATCTGATACATCTGGCCGAGCTGCACCGCAAACGAGCGGAACCCGATCTGGCCGAGCCTCTCTTCCGGCGCGCGCTGGTCATCAGGGAGCATGTCTACGGGCCTGACCACCCGGAGGTGGCCGAGAACCTTCTGGGACTGGCCCTCGTGTTGCGCCAGGAAGGGAATCTTCAGGAGGCGCTGGAGATGGCCCTTCGAGCGGAACGGATCGGCCGCGAGCACGTGCGGCTGACGGCGCGGAGCCTCGAGGAACGCGGGGCCCTGCGCTACGCTGCTGTGAGAGCCTCGGGACAGGATCTGATCCTCTCGTTGATAACGGACGATCCGAGGCTGGGCGAGCGGCCTGATGTGCTGGATGCCGTGGTCCGGTCGCGCGCGATCATCCTCGATGAGATGGGCGAGCGCAACCGCATCCTGAGCGATTCCTCCGATCCGGAGCTGGCTCGGCTGGTCCATACGCTCGAGGTTGCGCGGACGATGTACTCCAACGTGGCCGTGCGGGGTCCCGACCCGGAGCATCCCGAGCGCTACCGGACCGAATGTGAGGATGCCCTGGCGCGCCGCCAGCGCGCCGAGAAGCAACTGGCGGAAAAGAGCTCGACGTTCCGGAAAGACCTGTCCCGGTCGACCGTGAGCCTGGACGATGTGAGGGCCGGCCTGCCGGCGGGCAGCGCCTCGGTGAGCTTCATCCGGTTCGATCGACTGATCGCGGATGGCGAGCGCGCGAAATCAGCGGATGAATCCGTCGCTTGGTACATGGCGTTTGTTCTGCGCTCCGGTGAGGAGCGCCCGCGGGTGGTTGCGCTGGGGAACGCGGCGCGGGTCGAGGAGCTGGTCTCCCACTGGGGCGAGGCCGTGCGGAAGGGACGTCCCGTCGGGTCGGGGACGGCGAAGGCAGCGGAAGCTTCCTACCGGGCCGCAGGTGATGACCTTCGGCGCGCCATCTGGGACCCGGTGTCGAAGCATCTGGAGCGTGTCCGGCTGGTCTTCGTGATCCCCGATGGCGCTCTGAACCTGGTAAGCCTGGCCGCGTTACCGGTGTCCGGCTCCGCCTACCTCGTGGAGACCGGTCCGATGGTGCAACTGATGTCCGCCGAGCGGGACCTGGTCACGATGGGACGAGGAAAAGCCACGGGCCGCGGGCTGCTCGCCCTCGGCGCGCCCGCATTCGATGATACCTCGCCGTTTTCCTCCGTGACGACGGCGCCGCGGCGGGAGACCGCTGTGAGCAAGACCGTTTCCGCCGTGCGGTCCTTCCGCGGGGCGCGGTCGGCGTGCGGCGGCTTTCAATCCCTCCGGTTCAGGCACGGCACGGGAAGTGAGCGATCTGGCTGGACTGTGGCATGATGCCGAGCGCGGTGGAGATGGGACCCGGGGGGCCGAGGAGATATCGGCGTCGAGCGACCTGATCCTCCAAGGAACCCAGGCGAGTGAAGCGGCCTTCAAGCGATATGCGCCGAATCGGCGTGTCCTGCACATTGCCACGCACGGATTCTTCCTGGGCCGGCAGTGCCCGACGGCGCTGGCATCCACGCGGGGGGTCGGAGGATTGGTGCCGATTACGGCTTCGGTGCCTGCTCAGGAGGGAGAGAATCTGCTCCTCCTGTCGGGTCTTGCCCTGGCCGGTGCCAACCAGCGTGCCAGGGCGGGAGAGGGGGAGGAAGACGGCATCCTGACAGCCGAAGAGATTGCCGCGATGGATCTCTCGGGCGTTGAATGGGCGGTGCTTTCCGCCTGCGAGACCGGGATCGGGGAGGTCCAGGTTGGAGAAGGGGTGTTCGGACTGAGGCGGGCGTTCGAGATCGCAGGCGTGCGGACACTCATCTTGAGCCTCTGGTCGGTGAGCGACGAGGCGACGAGGGAGTGGATGACTGCTCTTTACAGGGGCCGCCTGCGGGAGAATCGGAGCACGGTCGACGCCGTCCGCGAGGCGACTTTACGGATGCTCGAGAAGAGGCGCCATGACGGCCGCAGCACGCATCCGTTCTTCTGGGGCGCCTTCGTCTCCGCTGGCGACTGGCGATAGAGGACAGCCTACTTTTCTTGGGTTGACTTTCCTCGGATATCCCGACAACCGAAAAAGTAGCCGGCCTCGCCGAATCGACATAATGCGCCGCGAGCGCGGATAGAAGCCTGGCGCGTCCGGAACTCGTTACTTCTGATGAGCGCCGCTTGACCGACCGGCACCTTGACTCCACGGTCGCTTTCATAGAGGCCTGTCCCTGTTTCGCCGGGACCGTGGCTGTTTGATAAAGTAGCTACCAGTAGCTACTATTACATCATGCGTGCGGTCGGTCTCAAGATCCTGAAGAATAAGCTGAGCGAATACGTGCGTCTGGTGACCGGCGGCGAGACGGTCCTGGTCACCAACCAGGGCCGCGTGGTCGCGGAGCTCGTCCCACCGCAACAAGGACGCAGTCCTTTTCCGGCCGATGCCCAGCTTGCCGCGGCCGTGAGCAAGGGATGGATCACACCCCCGACAATGCCGACTCGAGGAGCCCCCCCCAGGCTCCCCGTGGCCCCCCTGGAGGAAATCCTCCAGGAGATCCTCGACGATCGTGAGGCGCGTTGATCTACCTCGACACCTCGGTCGCCCTCGCGCAGCTACTTTCGGAGGACCGCGTTCCGCCGGATTCTCTGTGAGACGAGCCGTTGATCTCGAGTCGGCTCCTGGTATACGAGGTCTGGACACGGATTCACGCGCGCAAGTTGACCAGGACGCATTCCGAGCCCGTTCAGTTTCTTCTCGGAAAGATCGCGCTCGTGGAGCTGGCGACGCCGGTGCTCGCCAGGGCTCTCGAACCGTTTCCTCTTCCGGTGCGCACGCTCGATGCCCTTCATCTGGCGTCCATGCAGTTTCTGAAGGAGCAAGGTCAGAAGCTCGAGCTGGCGAGCTACGATGAACGACTCGTCGCCGCGGCCCGCCGACTACGCTTCCGTATCGCCCCGCTTTGAGGTCCGATCGCATGACCAGCCCGGAAGATCCGGTTCCTTTTCATCCCATCCCGTGACGACACGCGAGAAGGCGGGAGACGGATCCTTCACTTGGGTCACGGCGCTCGCGGGGCCTGCAGCGCCAGAAGTCGCCGCGTCCTTGAAACGCGGCCGGGGCACCATTAGATTCCTCCCGCGTGAAGACCCGAGCGCTTCTTTGTCCTTCCTGCGGCGGCCCCTTGGACCCGGAGGGACGCGCCTGCCCGCAGTGCGGCACGACGGTCGCGACGCGCCGCTGCGGCGTCTGCTTCGGGATGAACCTGGTCGATTCCCACAACTGCCGCCGGTGCGGGAGAGTCCTCCCGCACGAGGACACCGCCCGGGGTGCCGAACGGCGGCCCTGCGCGGGCTGCGGGGCCTCGATGACCCCGCGCGAGCTGGATAACACCAGGTTCGATGAGTGCGACCACTGCGGGGGGCTCTGGCTCAGCCCGTCGGCGGTGTCGGCGATGCGCTCGCAGGCGGAGGCGCGGTCCCGGCTGCGGCCGTTCGACCTGGTCCCGCGCCGTACCCGGAAGGACCGTTCGCGGCCCGCCGTCCAGTACCGCAAGTGCCCCGTCTGCTCGAAGTACATGAACAGGGCGAACTATGCGCACGGGTCGGGCGTCATCGTCGATGTGTGCAAGGACCACGGCAGCTACTTCGATCCGGGAGAGCTGACGAGCATCTGCCGTTTCATCGAGAGCGGTGGGCTGGAGAAGATGCGCCGGCGCGAGCAAGCCCGGCGCCGCGCCCTGCAAAGCGACGAGCGCCGCAAGGCGATCATGGTGGGGGCCCAGGATCCAGCCCGGCCGATCCCGGAGGATCTGCTGGGGAGCTGGCGCGGACTGGACCTGCTGGGGTGGCTGGCCGATCTTTTCTGAGCCGGGACTCTTACTTCCGGTTCGCGGGCGGCGGCGGGGGAGGCGGCGTCATGTCGGAAAACTCCGCGTAGCTCTCCAGTGGGGCCCAGCCGGCGGCTCCCGGCTTCCAGGCGAGGGTCAGCGCGGTCACCTTCCCCTGATCCACCATCGCGCGCAGCGCCTCCTGCGTGTACGGGCCGTGGTTGCGGCCCTGCATCGTCACGGTCCAGACGGCTGCCGCGCCGGCGGCGGGTGGTGCCGGGGCCGCGCCGCCGCCGGGAGGAGGCGGTGGCTGCAGCGCCTGCCCCATGGTCTGGCCGAGGGCGACGCCGGCGCCCAGGCCGACGCCGGCCCCCGCGGCGCCGCCGGACGACTGGGCCGCCATCGTGAGCGCCTCGGCGGCCTGCAACCGCATGTAATCGTCCATGCTGCCGCCCAGGACACCGAGACGGCTCTTCTGGTCGATGGCGGCCTGAACGTCCTCGGGCACGGAGATGTTCTCGATGAAGAAGCGCGACAACTCGAGGCCGAATCCGGCGAATTCCGGGTCGGCGATGTTCTTGCATAGCACCGACAGCTCATCGTAGTTCGAGCTGAGATCCAGCGCCGCGATCGCCGATTCGGCGACGGCGTCGGAAAAGCGCGTCACGAGGATCGATCGGAGCTGCCCCGTGATCTCGTCGGTCGTGGTGAGCCCCTGCGTTCCCACCAGCGATGTGAACAGCGTCTTGGCGTCGGCGATCCGGAAGGCGTAGGTCCCGAAGGCCCGGAGCCTGACCATGCCGAATTCCTTGTCGCGCATCAGCACCGGCTGGGAGGTGCCCCATTTCAGATCGGCGAACAGTTTCGTGTTGAAGAAATAGACCTCGGCCTTGAAGGGGGAATGGAAGCCGTACTTCCATCCGCGCACGGTCGTCAGGATCGGGATGTTGCGCGACGTGAGGACGTGCCGGCCGGGCTGAAACAGATCGGCCGCCTGCCCCTCGTTGATGAACAGCGCGAGTTGATTCTCGCGGACCGTGAGCTGCGCCCCCATCTTGATCTCCTGATCGTCGACGGGGAAACGAAAGACCAGCGTGTCGTCGGAATCATCGAGCCACTCGATGATCTCGATGAGCTCGCTGGCGGCCTTCTTCCTGAGCTTCTTGAAAAAGTCCATGGGTGGCAAATCTAGGCAGGAAGCCTCCTGCGTCAAGATCGGGCCGCGGCCCCGGGGCCAGGCCGCAGGGTCGGCCGGGCCCCGGCGACCAGGAGCTGTCCCGGCGCCGCGGAAGCCGCCTGCAGGGCCCTGGCCCGAGGGGCCCGTCAGGAGGATGTTTCGAGCTGCGCGCGCGCCTGCCGCAGGGAGTCGGGGCTTCCGACCAGGACCAGGATGTCTCCCCGGCGCAGCACGGTGTCGCCGTGCGGCACCACCCCCACCCCCTGCCCCGGGAAGCCCACGACCAGCGCGTTGCCGGCGAACCGCACGCTGCGCAGGGGCCTGCCGACGAACTCGGGGTTGCCGAGAGGGATGTCGAGCAGGTCGACGTCGTCTCGTTGATCCAGCAACATGCCGAAGGCCGTCGGGAAATGCAGCGCCCCTTCCAGGGCGAGCGCCACCGCCATGGCGGGCTGAACGACACGGACGTCCATCGACTGGAGTCGCCGGGCGAGATCGGGGTCGTCGGCGCGCGCGATCCCGATCGGGACGCCGAATTCCTGGCGGCTCAGCCGGCAGACGCGCAGGACCACGTCCGGAGAGTTCGACAGGGCCACGATGGCCCGCGCGTCGCGCAGGCCGGCGCGCTCCAGCACGTCGATGTCGTCCGGATTGCCGATGACGCTGCGGAACCCGCGTCGCTTCAGCCTTCGTAGCTGACGCTGATCCCGGCCGATGATGGTGATCGGCTCGGCTGTCTGCCCCAGCCGCAGCGCCAGGAGCACGGCGAGCTGATCGGTTCCGAGAATGACGATACCCTCGCGCTGTTTCTTTTCCTTCAGAGGCAGGATCCGGGAGAACAGAAGAGGTGACAGCGTACAGGTCACGATGGCGAGCAGGATCACGGCCGAGTTCGTCGACGTGTTGATGATGCCGGCCTGCAGCGCGATCGTCGACACGGCGATGATTAAGGAGAGGCGCGCGGACAGCAAGGCTCCCGCGGCCAGCGTCTCGCGCCAGGGCACCAGCACCCGGAACAAGAGCGCGGGGACGATCTTCACGACGAAAGCCGCCGCGACCAGGATGGGGACCAGCAAGAGGGCGGCGGGCGAGACGATGAGGGCGCGAAAGTCGAACCCGGCCCCGACCGTGATGAAGAAGATCGGGATGAAGAAGCCATAGCCGATGGCCTCCAGTTTCGTTCTCAACTATGACTCGACCCCCTGCCCGCTCAGGCTCACGATGGCCCCTGCCAGAAACGCCCCCAGGATCACCTCGACGCCCAGCGCTTCCGCCAGGACGACGGAGATGACGAGCAGGGCGAACGAGCCGCGCACGCGGATCTGCGCGGTCGCATGGGAGAGCTCCTCGACCAGTCGAGGCAGGAAGGGGACCTTCCTCATCCACTGGCCGATCCTCGTCGCCGCGAGGAAGAACAGGAGCAGGAGCAGGAAGAAAAACAGGTCGAGGCTGAAGCCCCGGATGATGATGGCGATGGTCGTGCCCAGCAGCAGGAGCGTCACGAAGTCGCTGATGAGAGCCGAGACGAGGATGAGCTGACCGAACCGCGTCGTCGTCAGGCCGCGTTCCCTGAGGGCGGGAACGACGATCCCCAGCGAGGTGGTCGAGAGGATCAGCCCCAGCAGGATGGGGCTCGAGGTCAGGTGCCACGCCGCCATGCCGAACCCGATGCCGACCGACAGCAGGATGGTCAGAAAAAACGACGCCGAGGCCAGGGGGAGGGTGCGCTTCCAGAACGGGACGCCCCTGTCACCCGGAGACGGCCCGAGCAGCATCCTGAAATCCACTTCCAGGCCCGAGAGGAACATGAGGAAGGCGAAGCCGAAGTCGGCCAGGAACTTCAAGGTCGCGTTCGGGTGGACCAGGTCGAGCCCGCTCGAGCCGATCAGGATGCCCGCCAGGATCTCGCCCACGACGATCGGGAGGCGGTAACGCCGCAGGCGGCTGACGAGGAGCGGCACGAGCACCGCGAGGGTGGTGATGAGCAGTAACGGCAGGTACGCGGAGCCTTCTTCCATCGACCCTTCCCCTCCGTGGGCAGACAATCTATCTTCCATGCTTGCAGGGGGCAATGGCGAGATGCCCGGCGGGCGCCGGTCCGCCGGGATCGCCCGGTTGCGGGGGCGAGGAACCCCCGTGGCCGCCGGAGCGTTTCAACGGGTGGAGGGATCGCCCGGATGCAGGCTCGGTCGGTCGCGGTCCCGTTCCACGAGGAGTCGATGGCCCGGCCGAGATTTCTCCTGAGTGCAGCGCTGGTCGCGACGATGGCGTTCGCGGGGCACCCGTTCGCCGCCCCCGCGCTGTCTTTTCGCCCGGTGTCGATCGACCTGCCCGGCCCTCCGGCGGCTCTGGTCCCGGTGGACCTCGACGATGACGATCGGGTCGATCTGTTCGTCGTCCTGGTCTACACCGAGTACGACGAGATCACGTTCGAGCAGACGGAAGGCTTCGTCCAGATGACCGAGATCGTTCCCGCGCTGTTCGAGCGGCGCGAGGCGCGGGCCTATCTGCAGCAGCCGGACGGCTCGTACGATCAGGCCGGAGAACCGATGCGCATGCCGAGGTCGGTCCTGGCGATCGCCGCCGGCCCGCCGGGGTTGCCCTTGATCGCGCTCACGGACGAGGGGGTGGGAGAGGTCCGCCTCGCGGCTCGGGAGGGCGGTCCCGCCATCCGGATCGATCCTCTCATCGCCGATAGGCCGGTTCTTCGCGGGGCGGGGTCATTTCTCCCGCGCCTGGACCTGGTCCGGGACCTGGACGGGGACGGAGCGCCCGATCTGCTGTTGCCGGCGGTGGACGGCCCGGCCGTCTATCGCGCGACGGGTGGGGGGCTGGATACCGTGCCCGCCGCGCGCCTCGTCCTGCCCGGCGACACGAGCGGCCTCGAGAGGGGCGCCTGGAGGCGATATCCGCTGCCGCGCGTCGAGGATGTCGATGGCGACGGACGGCCCGACTTGCTCCTGGTCGATCCGGACTCGCCGGGTTCCGCGATCACCGTCCTGCTGGGCACGGGCGGGGGTGGTTTCTCGGCGCCGCTGGGCATCTCGACACGATGCCTGCGCCGTGGAGAGAGCGTGCGCGGCACGCCCGAGCTGGCTTTCTTCGGCGATCTCGACGGGCGGGGCCGCGCCGAGGCGGTGCTGCGCACGGAGCTGGAGAGCGAGAAAGGGGTCATCAAGGGAGCCAAGCGGCCGCACTACCTTTATCAATTCCACCGGCTGCGTGAAGATCTCACTCTCGAGCCGACACCGTACCGGGAGACCGAGATCGTCGGCTACGAGTTCGGGACCGAGTGGCCGCGCTCCACCGGCGGTGAGTTCAGGGATCTCGACGGCGACGGCCGGAAGGACCTCGTGACCGTCACGCTGGATTTCTCGATGTTCCAGATCCTGCGGATCCTGGCGACCAAGCGTCTCGGGATCGGCCTGAAGTTCCATGTCTGGTCGCAGGGCCCGGACGGTCGCTTCGTGGAATCGTCCCGGGAGCAGCTCGAGGACAAGCTGCTGCTCGATTTCAACGACCTCAAGCTGGATCGTCTCGACCACTTCACCGGCGACTTCGACGGCGACGGGCGGATCGATTTCATCAGCCTCAAGCGCAGCAAGAAGCTCGCCATCCACCTGGGCCGGCCGGGCAGCATGTACGGCACGAAGCCCGATGTGCGGCTCACCCTGAAGGAAAAGCCGCGCGACATGGCGCTCGTGCGTGTTCTGGACCTCAACGGCGACGGCAGGGCCGATCTGGCGGTGACGAATCCCCTGCCGGCCGAGGAGGATGGCGCTACGGCGCCGGTGCGACTCGATGTGTATTTCAGCGAGGTGGCCCGATGATCGGCCGAGCAGCGCTGGCGGCCGCGATCGTGATGACCAACGCCCTGGCTCCGCTGCGTGCCTAGGAGCCGGACGGCGCCGCCGGCGTTCGCCGTCTGCATGGGCAGGGAGCCGTGAGGATCGAGGCGACCGTTGCCGGACACCTGCTCGGGTACGTCCTTGCGCGGCGCGCCGGTGGCGGAAGCGACATCGTCCTGTTGATGTCACCGGCGCGTCACGCGCCGTCCGCCAACCGCCAAGAGGAAAGCACGGACGACAAGCGAGCCGATGCGCAGAGGACCGACTCTGCGCCCTGCGATCCCGCGCCGCCGCCCGCCGCGCGCGCCCCCGAGCCGATGCTTCGCCTCGTGCGCTTCACGCCGGAGGGGAAGGGCCGGCTCGAGACGCTGCGCGACGACCTGCCGCGGGGCACGATGCTGATCGCGGCCATTGATTCGGATGGAGACGGCGACGACGAGATCCTGCTCGAGCAGGCCGGGCGGTTGCTGCTCCTGCCCGCTCTGCGCCGCAATGCGAGCTCCGCGGAGGCGAGCGTCGCGGTGGCCGACCCGGAGGTTGTCGGGCCGGCCGTGCGCGGCGTGCTCAGGGGGGACGAGGGGTTCTTGCCCCTCGCGATCCTGGGGGGCGTGCGCTTTTACGGGCCGGAGAGCGAGACCGGCGCCTGGCGGCTTCTGGCCGAGGTCCCTCTGCCGGTGCGCGCGGGGCGGGTGCGGGCCGGGCTGCGCCTCACCAGTCCGCTCATCCGCGAAGTGGGCGAGGGGGGGGGAGGGCGAGTGCTGTTCGCCGCGGGCCCGGAGCCGCACGGGCGTCGCAGGCTGAGGACGCTGCTGGTGGATCCGACGGCCGGCGCCCGGCGGCGGAGCATGGAGGTCTGGTCGCTGCTTCCGTCCGCCGAGAAGATCATGGAAAGCGCGTACATGATGATCGCGCGCCGTCCGGTGCTTCTGGTCACGACGCGCCCGGCCGAGAAGCTGAGTCTTTTCGGCGAGAAGAAACTGCGTCTTTTCCACCTGGACGAGCCGGATCGGAGCCGGGCCGGCAGCCCGCCCTTCCTGGCGGTCGAGACGCATATCAACATCTGGCAGGCCGCCGCGCCCGTCATGAGGGATGCCGACGGCGATGGGACACAAGACCTGGTGCTGGGTTACTGGAAGGGCATCAAGGACGACCGGATCGTCCTGGACATGTACCGCGGAGTCGCCGCGGGGGGATTCGACACCTCGCCGCGCACGACCCAGTTCGACGTGGAGGATGCGGATCGATCGGTGCTGGGCTACGGCGAGGATCTCGACGGCGACAAGAAAGCCGATCTGCTGCTACGCGCGGGCGATCGGTTCCGGATCTTCCGGGGTCGACACGACGCGCGCGGCGGCCGCGCCCTGGTCGAGAAGAAACCTCGATGGTCGATGGCGATCGCGACGAAGGGAAGGGACGACCGGTTCGATGACGATGACGACTATGACTTCGATCTCGGAGAGGACGGGGAGAACACCGCCGTGGCGGTCGGCCCGCGCTACGGCCGCGCGCGGATCGTGGATCTCGACGCTGACGGCCTGAAGGAGATCCTGGTCCTGGGCCGCTTCCGCCAGGGAGCGACCCGCTTGAACCTTCTGAGGCTCTCCCCCCCGTCCGCCTCGACCCACGTCCAGTCTCGCTGAACCCTTACCCGGCACCGGCTGTTCCGGCTTCCCCTGCTCTCTGTCGGTGACGAGTCCGGCCACCCGTTGGCCCGGCACATGAGAGGTCTCTTCTTGCGCCGAGGCGACCGGCGGGCCCCGCTGGTATCATGGGCGGGTTTTCAGGATCCTTCCGGTCCGGAGTCGGATGGGAATCTCACGGGATCGTCCCCGTGGGCAGGGGACCGGCCTTCACCTGGTGAGGTGTCGCATGCGCAGAGGAGTGCTTGTTTTCCTGCTGGCCGGGGTCGTGGTGTCGCGCGGCTGGGCGGCGGGGATCGACTGGCCGCGGTATCAAGAGGAGACCGTCGATCGCCTGTCTCATTACCTGACCATCAACACCGCCAACCCTCCCGGCAACGAGATGCGGGCGACTCGCTATTTCAAGGAATGGTTCGCCCAGGAGGGCATACCCTCCGAGGTCTTCGAGATCGCGCCGGGCCGTGCGAACCTGGTCGCCCGCCTGAAAGGCGACGGTTCGAAGCGTCCGCTGATCATCTCGAACCACGTCGACGTCGTCAACGCCGATTCCTCGGCGTGGAAGGTCGCTCCGTTCTCCGGCGCGATCCGTGACGGCCGCATCTACGGCCGCGGCGCGCTCGACATGAAGGGGATGGGCCTGCTCGAGGCGATGGTGCTCGTCGCCCTGCACCGTGAGGGGATCCCGCTCTCGCGCGACGTCGTCTTCGTCGCGACGGCGGACGAGGAGGTCGGGTTCGGCGGCGCCGCCGGGCTGGTGGAGAACAAGCCGGACCTGATCCGCGAGGCCGAGTTCCTCATCACCGAGGGGGGGCAGAACCTGCTGGAAGGGAAACAGGTCCGCTTCTTCGGGGTGGACGCGGCGGAGAAGGCCCCGTTCTGGCTTCGCCTGGTCGCCGAGGGAACCCCCGGCCACGGGTCTCGGCCCAAGCGGGATGCGGCGAGCCATCGGCTCGTCCGGGCGCTCGCGCGGGTCGTTGACTGGGAGACTCCGATCACGATCCTGCCGGGCGTGGAGAAGTTCTTCCGCGACCTGGCGCGCCTGGAGGAACCCGGGCGGGCCGAGCAGTTCCGCCATCTTCGCCGGGCCATCGAGGATCCCGATTTTCTCAGGAGCCTCACGGAGGATGACACGACCAACTACCTCCTGCGCGACACGGTCTCGCTCACCGTGCTGAAGGGGGCCCCGCAGACCAACGTGATCCCCGGTCGCGCCGTGGCGCACCTCGACGTGCGGCTCCTGCCGGGGCGGAAACCGGAGGAGTTTCTCGCGCAGTTGCGAGAGGTGATAGCGGATCCGAGCATCGCGATCGAGGTGATAACCGATCCGTTCCG
>JBHHZN010000019.1:0-14800 GCA_046758155.1 Acidobacteriota bacterium
GGTACGTCGCCAACGACTTCGGCCGGAACAATCTTTACCGCAACGACGGCGGCCGGTTCCACGATGTCGCCGCGGCGGCCGGCGTGGAGGACATCGGCGCCGGCATGTCGGTGAGCTGGGGCGATTACGATAACGATGGCTGGATGGACCTGTACGTCGGAAACATGTTCTCGGCCGTGGGCCGCCGCCTGGCACGGCAGGAGGGGTTCCACAAGGATGCCAGCGAGACGACGCGGATGCAGTTCCAAAGACACGCGCGCGGGAATTCCCTCTATCACAACAACGGCGACGGCACCTTCAGCGACGTCAGCGAGAGCGCCGGCGTCACGATGGGACGCTGGGCGTGGGACTCGCGCTTCGTCGATGTCGACAACAACGGTTGGGAAGATCTGTTCGTCGCGAACGGCTACTTCACGCGCGACGATCCGGAGGACCTGCACGACTTCTTCTGGCGAGGCATCGTGTCGCGATCACCCAACGGCGCCGGAGATGATCGCCGGGATCTGGACAGGTACGCTGCCGCCTGGCGGTCCCTGGGGCGCATGATCCGCGCAGGGCGCTCCCTGAGCGGGCACGAACGCGACTCCTTCTTCTTGAACATCGGGGGGCCTCGTTTCGCGTTCGCCCCGGCGGCGCTGGGCCTGGACTTCCCCGACGACGGGCGGGCGGTCGCGGTGGGCGACTGGGATCTGGACGGTGATCTGGACCTGTGGGTGGTCAATCGCACCGGGCCGCGGGTTCGGTTCGTGCGCAACGACGCCGGCAGGACAAACCGCTTCGTGGCGTTTCGCCTGCAAGGCGCATCCGGCAACCGCGACGCGATCGGCGCGCGCCTGGAGCTGCGCCTGCCGGGCGGCGCGCGCCGGATCAGGACGCTTCACGCCGGAGCCGGCTACCTGTCGCAGTCGAGCAAGTGGGTGCACTTCGGCCTGGGCGATGCAAGCGGCATCGAGCGACTCGTCGTCGACTGGCCCGGCGGATCCCGCCAGGAATTCGACGGCGTCGAGCCGGATCACTTCTACCGCATCACCCAGGGACAGGCAGGGGCGAGGGTCTGGATTCCTCCCGAGCGGCCGGCGCCTCCTCCTCCGGCCCGAGAACCGGTGACGCCCTCGGCCGACAGGTCCTCGATCATCTTTTCCGAGCCGGTGCCGTCCCCCATCCTGCGGTACGAGGATCTGCAAGGCCGCGACGTGGAGTACGACGGCGCTTCGTCCGACCCGCTCCTGGTGGGCCTGTGGGCGACGCGCTGCGCGGCGTGCGCCGAGCAGCTCGGGCGGTTCGTTGCGCGAGCCGGCGATCTGAAGGCAGCCGGAGTCCGGGTTCTCGCCTTGAACGTGGATGAATTCGTCGGCACGACGACGGCAACACCGGCGGTCGATCGGGAGCTTCTCGACGCGTTCGGCCGGGTCTTCGAGGCCGGAAGAGCGAAAGGGGCGTTGCTGGACAAGATCGCCCTGCTGCAACGCCATCTGCTGGCCTCTCCTAGCCGGCTGCCCGTGCCGTCGAGCCTGCTCATCGACAGGCAGGGGTTCCTGGCCGCCATCTACAAGGGGCCGGTTCCCATCGATCGGTTCCTCGCCGACCTGCCGGCGCTGAGCACACCGGGGGAGAAGCGCCTGGCCAAGGCGATCCCCTTCACCGGCCTGCGGCAAACGCGCGGGATGCCGCCTTTCTTCGAGGCGATGGACGCCGTCGCCCGCGCCTACGCCGACGGGGGGTTCCCCGAGGAAGCCGTCGCCTACTACCGCAAAGTGCTGCGCATCAAGCCGGACCGCACCCGGACGCATTTCGATCTGGCCGATCTTCTGGCCGGCATGGGAAAGACCTCCGAGGCGATCGAGCAGTACCGCGCGACACTCGCGCTGGATCCGAACCACCTGGCCTCGCTCAACAACCTCGGATACCTGCTCGCGCGACAGGGCCGCACCGATCAGGCCGTGGTGATGTACCGGCGGGCGCTGAGCATCGACTCTGACAATGTGTCCACGCTCGACAACCTGGCGGCCGCCCTGCGCACCCAGGGCAAGACCGAGGAGGCGATCACGCTGTACCGCAAGGCGCTGCGCATCGATCCGGACCGCGCGACGAGCCTCAACAATCTCGCCGTCGCCCTGGCGCGCCAGGGGCACGAGGAGGAGGCGTTGGCACTGTACCGTCGTCTGCTGGTCCAGGACGCCGACAACGTCGCCGCGCGCATCAACCTGGCGATGGCCCTCATCCGGCAGGAAAAGATCCCGGAGGCGGTGGACCTGCTCCAGGCGGCCGTGGAGAAAAACCCCGACTCGCCCGAGGCCCGGTACTATCTCGGCTTCGCGCTCCTGCAGCAAGGCCGGCCGGAGGCGGCGGCCGAGCATCTGGGCCAGGCCGTCCGGTTGAAACCCGGCTACGTCCGGGCCCTCTACTACCTGGCCATCGCATTGGCGAAGAGGGGGGACCTCGATGAGGCGGCCGGGGCGTTCGCCGCCGCGCTGCAACTGCAGGCGGACGACCCGGCCGCGTCGCTGAGGCTCGCCCGGCTGCTTGCCACCCACCAGGATGCCGCGATGCGGGACGGCTCCCGGGCGGTGCAAATGGCGCGACGGGTCCCCGAGGGGACGGTCTCGTCCAGAGTCGAGTATCTCGACACCCTCGCCGCGGCGCTGGCCGAGGCGGGACGATTCGACGAGGCCGTCGAGACGGCGGGCGAAGCGGTGGATGCGGCCGAGCGTACCGGCGACGCGGCGCTGGCGGGACAGATCAGGGATCGCCTGCAACTTTACCGCCGGCGTCATCCCTACCACGACCCCCCCCCGGACGGCGCCGTAGAGGAGGGGGCGAGAGCTTGACGCCGGCCCGGGAGGAGATCGGCATCCGAGGCGGTCACCGGGACGGTGTTCACAACCTCCGGAATGTTCGAGCCGCCGTCACTTGACGAAGCTCGCGAGGGCATCCTCCATTTCCTCGAAGATCTCGAAGTATTTGTGCAGGAACACAATCGTCAGTAGCTCGTATACCTTTCCCTTCGGTACGAGTACGAGCTTGATATCGCCTTTTTGTTTGCGAGCCCGGATGGCGGAGGCAACCATCTCTCCCTGGCCGGATGTATCGGTGAACGGCACCTCTCTCATGTCCAGGACAAAGAGACGTTCACCGGCATCAAGAAGCTCCTTGAACTTCGTCGCATACAATGTCGTTGGCTCGCCGAGGACGAAACGTCCTGAGAGTTGCAGGATATTGATCTTGTTTTTCTTCTTGACCTCGATGTTCACGTCGTTAGCCTCCCAACTCCAAGAAACGTTCTAAGGCTCCCTCTTGAGCACCAGGAACGTGATGTCGTCGTCCTGAGGCGAATCGGCGCCGAACCGACATATCTCTGCCTCGAGTCGGCGGATGATGGCATCCGGGGATCTGTCCTGTAGAGCGCCCGTGGCCTCGATGAGGCGCTCTTTTCCAAAGATCTCTCCTGCCGGGTTTCCTGCGTCGGTGGCACCGTCGCTGTAACAGAGCAGGACATCGCCGGGCCTGAGGCTGATGGTACAGGCCTCGTAGCGAATGTCCTCGTCGAGGAGACCCAACGGCTTTTCGGACGCGGGCAACTCTTCGACGACAACCCCGTCACGAAAGACGAACGGAGGATCGTGTCCGGCGTTCACGTACGTCAGTGTGTGACGGTTCGGATTGAGAATTCCATAGAACAGCGTCACGAATCGGCTCAGAGGCATCTGAGGATACAGAAGCCGGTTGAGGCGCGCCGCGGCATCGTCGGGTGGAAGATCTAGACATAGCAGCGCGCGCATGCTGGCCTGGAAGACACCCATCAGGAGTGCTGCCGATAGCCCTCTGCCCGCGACATCAGCGAGCACGATACCGGTGCGACCACCCTCGAGCTGTAGAAAGTCGTACGAGTCACCGCCCACACTCTGACACGGGATGCTTGTGCCGCAGAGCTTGTAACCCGCAACGGCCGGCGCCTCGGCGGGCAGCAGATGCCTCTGGATCTCTGCCGCCTTCCTCAACTCCTCCTCCATGAATCGCGCTGCCACCGCACGCTCGAACAGGATTTGCTGTTCGATCTTCACGGCGGCGACCGCAGCAAGGTGAGTCAGGACGAGGAGATCCTGTTCCGTGAACTGGGCCGGCTTGTCACGAATGTCGATGTAGATGAGACCGATCACTTCGCGCTGGTTCCACAGAGGAACGCACATGACGGAACGTAGACACTGCAGCTGCACGCTCTCGCCCGCCTTGAATCGGTCGTCGCTGAGAGCATCGAAGGTGAGCACCGATTCCTTCCTCTCGACGACTCGATCCACGATGGTCCGGCTCAATGAGACTGGGCTCCCGGCCTGCTCCGCAGGCACGCGGATCACTTGAGGCACCAACTCGCCGTTCTTGAAAAGCATCAGGAGACCGCGCTCGAAGGGCATTTCTCGGCTCACGAGGTCCATGATCTTGTTGAGAATTTCCTCGAGGGGGCCGGTGGAAAACGAGCTCTCTGTCCGCCTCGAAGATGACCCGAAGGGCCGATGGCGATATCGTGCCCTGCGCAACGGCCGGAGCCACGGCGGGGGTTCTTGTGGTCCCCGCCTCTCCCCGTATCCCGGTGGTGGGTGTGGGTGATAATGTCGGTCCGAAATCTCGGAGCAGGCCGGTCAGCAGTGGCGTCCGGAGACTCTCCATGGACACGACCGTCGGTTCGGAATCAGACTGGAGGTCACGGTCTGTAAACTCCACCGGTGAGCGCAGGATTCCGTTGAAGAACAGCTCGGTATTGCCGACGCGAATACAGTCCCCGGGATTCAAGAGCGTGGCCTCGGCAATCGGATGGCCATTGACGAACGTTCCGTTCCGACCGCCGAGATCGAGGATGTAGTATCCATCGGAACGACGAGAGATCTCGGCGTGGACACTGGAGACGCAGGAGTCACGGAGGACGAGATCGTTGGTGTGCGACCGACCGACAAGAAGTCTCTCCCCCATGATTTCATGTTGGAGGCTTTGGCCGTCCTCTGGTCGGACCAAGAGGAAATCCACTTCGGGTTCCTCCGCAGATGCCCGTTGAAAACCAATCACCACTTGCATGGTGTTTCCATGGGCATTGTTCCTGAGTCCGCAATGGGTAGGTTACATCGATTATACACCTGATCGGCTGCTGGTGAGCCTTTCTCGCTGCTCGGCGAGCAGCCGGGAAGCGATCCGGGGGGCTTTCAGGCCGTTCCCTGTCGTGGGATTCGTTGAACAGGTCCCGGCTGCCTCGATTACCTTCCCGCGGTATCGGAGGCGGGCCTGAGCGTGCCGCGCAGGGCGTTCGCGAGAGCCGTGCGGATGTCGAGGCCGAGGCTGAAGATGGCCGGCACGAGAAACAGCGTGAAGACGGCCGAGAGCGCCAGCCCGCCCACCACCACGCTGCCGAGGCCACGGTACAGCTCCGAGCCCGCACCGGGGAACAGCACCAGCGGCAGCATGCCGAACACCGAGGTGCCGACGCTCATGAAGATGGGGCGGATACGGATGCTGACCGATGTCCGGATCGCCTCGCGAGGATCGAGCCCGTCGGCGCGCATCTGGTTCAGCGCCTGGTGGACGATCAGGATGGCGTTGTTGACGACCGTTCCGACCAGGATGATGAAGCCGAGCATCGTCAGCACGTCCAGGTTCTGATCGGCGAGGAAAAGGTTGACGGCGCCAAGGCCGAGAAACCCTCCCAGCGCCGCCAGCGGGACGCTGAACATGATGACGAGCGGATACAGGAAGCTCTCGAACAGGGCCGCCATCAGCAGATACGTGATGATGAGCGCCAGGATGAAATTCCATTGCAACGCCCGCCCGGTATCGGCGAGCTTGTCGGCGCTGCCGCTCAGGTGCACGCGGTACAGGCCGCCCAGCTTTCCCGCCTGTCTCATCGGCGCCAGGATCTGAGACTCGACCTTCTCGATCACCTCCTGCAACGGCGTCTGGTCCGGAGGGGTCAACTGGATGATGATGCTACGCTGGCGATCGCGATGGTCGATCTCGACCGGGCCGGAAGCCGGCCGCACATCGGCCACCGAGCCCAGGGTCACGAGGCGGCCGTCGGGGGTGGCGATGGGCATCTGCTCGAGCAGATGCGTCCGGTGGGCGAATCCCTCCTCGGCCTTCACGACGAGGTCGATCTCCTTGCCGTCGAGCTGGAAGTCGCTCGCCTTGGCGCCGTCGACCAGAGCGCTGACGGTGAAGCCGAGATCGCGGTTCGAAATCCCCACGTCGGCCGCGCGTCTGCGGTCGGTCGTGACGCGGACCTCGGGGTTGCCCAGGTCCAGGCCCGGGATCGGCCGCGCCTGCGCGCTCGGGAAGATCGCCATCACCTGCCGGAACGTCTCGGCGCCCAGGCCGATCAAGGTCTTCAGATCCGGCCCCGTGAACTCGATATCAATGTTGCGCCCTTCCCCCAGGCCGCGCTCGAAGATGCTGGATTGCTTGATGACCGTGATGGTCCCGGGGATGGCCCGGCTCGCTTTCTCGAATTCCGGCAGCAGCTCCTTGACCCGCAGCGGCTCGTTCGCCCGCACTCCCATGAAGGCGAGACTGGAACGCGCGACGTAGAAGAAGCCACGGACCCCTCCCCCGGGCAGCGCGTGCGCCTCGGGCGAGCCGGCGGGGTGCTGCCAGAGGGGGGCGAGCTGTTTCTCGAAGACATCCTGGCCTGTGGCCACCTCGTCGAGGCTGTAGCCGGGCGGCGGCAGCGCGATGCCGAACAGGAACTTGTTGTTGCCCACCGGCAGGTAGTCGGTCTTCGGCATGACCAGCCAGCTCAGCAGCACCGATCCGGCCGTCATCCCGATGATGACCGCCAGGCGCCGCGTCGTCGAGCCCGTGATCCAGTAGACGGTGTCGGTGACCCACTCGGTCAGGCGGCTGGCGACCCTGACGAGTCCCCACAGGTTGTGAAAGCCGTGCCGGTCCTCGTCGCCGTCGACCGCGGAGAGGATCTTGGCGGACAATGATGGGATGACCGTCACCGACACGATCAGGCTCAGCGCCACCGAGCAACTCAAGGCGACGGCGATGTCGCCGAAAAGCTGGCCTGCCTCCTCCTTGATGAAGGCCACGGGAACGAAGACCGCGATGGTGGTCAGGGTGCTGGCCAGCACCGCCCCCCAGACCTCGGACGCGCCGTCGTAGGCCGCCTGGAAACGCGGCTTGCCCATCTGGCGGTGCCGGTAGATGTTCTCCAGCACGACGATCGAGTTATCCACGATCATCCCGACCGCGAACGCCATGCCGGCCAGGCTGATGACGTTGATCGTCCGGCCGAACCAGGACATCGCCAGGAATGTCCCGATCAGACTGATCGGGATCGATACGGCGATCACCAGCGTGCTGGTCACGCTGCGTAGGAAGAGCATGAGGACCAGCACGGCCAGGATCGCTCCTATGATCAGGCTGCTTTTCACCAGATCGATCGCGCTGCGGATGTACTCGGTCTCGTCGTACGCCTGCTGCAGCTCGAGCCCTTGCGGGCGCAGGAGCTCCTTGTTGAGCCGTTCGACCGTTCGCTTGAGCTGATCCATCACCTCGAGCGTGTTGGCGCCCGTCTCGCGGATGGCGTTCAGGGCCAGCGTCAGATGCCCGAGGGCGAACACCTTGGCGGTCGGCTTGCGGAACCCCAGCTCGGCGTGTCCCACGTCCTGGAGGTAGATCGGGACCCCGTTGTGAACCGCCACGACGATCTTGTCGATCTCCTCGGCGTCGGCGTACTCGCCGACTGTTCGCACGACGTAGCGCCGTTTGCCCTCTGTGAAATCTCCACCGCTGTAATTGCGGTTCTCCCGTTCCAGGGCGGCCGCCAGCTCGTTGAGCGTGACTTTGTGCGCGGCCAGCCGTGCGGGATCGACGATCACCTGCATTTCGTGCTCGCGGCCGCCGTAGATGCTCGAGGCGGCGACCCCTTGCACACGCTCGAACTCCGGTTTGATCATGTCGTCGGCGAAATCGTACAGCGTCGAGATGTCCCCCTCGAAGGGGTGTTCCTTCGTGGGCAGCAGCAGGAACCAGGCGATGGAGTTGCTGTTGATGTCCACGCTGCGGATGACCGGCTTGTCGACGTCATCGGGATAAGAGGGGACCTGCTCGAGCCGGTTGGAGACCCTCAAGAGCGCCGCGTCGACGTCGGTCCCGACGGGAAAGGTCAACGTGATGAAGCCCACGCTGTCCTGGCTGGAGCTTTTCATCTTGATGAGGCCTTCCAGCGATTTGAGCTGTTCTTCCTGCTCCTCGATGATCTCCCGCTCGACTTCCTGCGGGCTCGCGCCGGGCCAGACCGTCTGGATGGTGATCTCGGGCTGCTGCACCTCGGGCGTGAGCTGGATGGGCAGGCCCAGCAGGGCCATCGAGCCGAACAGGGCCAGCAGGAGGACCCCGACGGTGGTGCTGACCGGGTTGTGGATGGCGGCCTTGACGAGGTTCACGGCAGCGCGTACTCCATCGGCTCGCCCCGCACGGGCAGGCGCGGTTGCAGGCGCTCGTTGCCGCGCGTGATCACCTTCTGACCGGCGAGAACGCCGCCGCGGACCACGATCCAGGATCCGACGCCCTCGCCTGTTTCGACGGGGACCATGTCGACGGTGTCATCCCCCTTGATCAGGTAGACGAACTTCGCTTCACCCTGCTGGACGACGGCGTCCTTGGGCACGACGGTCGCCCGGTACGATTCTCCCGCCGGGAACGAGACATGCGCCAGCATCCCGACGCCGATACGCCCCTCGGGGTTGGCGATCCTCACCTTCAAGGGGAAGGTGCGCGCTCGGGGATCCGCGCGCGCGATGACGGCCGTGATCTTGCCTTCGACCGTCAGGTCGAGGATCGCGTCGAACGACACGCGGGCCATCGCGCCGGGGTTCAGGGCGCTGAAGTATCGCTCGGGAACGTCCACCCGCACTTCGATGTCGGAAAGAGACATCAGCTCGATGACCGGCCCGCCGGCGGCGATCCACTCGCCGATCTCGGTCTTTTCCGACACGACCAGGCCGGCGAACGGCGCCCGGATCGTGCAGTCGTCGATATCGACCTGGATGCGGGCGATCTGGGCCCTGAGCGCTTCGACCCGCCCCTGCCAGGCGCTGTGCTCGTAGCGCGCGTTGTCGAAATCCTGCTGGGAGGCGACCTCCTGCTCGAACAACCCGCGCGTGCGTTCCAGGTTCAGCGTGGCCAGATGCAGGCGGGATTCGGCCTCCGCGAGCTGGGCCACGGCCGCTTCCTTCTGCAGCTCCAGCCGCGTGGTCCGTAGCAGGGCCAGGGGCTGGCCCTTGCGCACGGTGTCTCCCTCGCGGGCCAGGAACTTCTCGACGAGGCCCTCCACCTCGCTGGCCACCAGGCTGGAGGTGCGCGACGCGACCGTCCCGGGCAGCCGCACCGTCCGCCTCACGGCGTACTCCTGCGCCTGGGTGTAGCGGACCGGGCTGGGCGGCAGCTCCGCGGGTGGTGCAGCGGCGGAGGCGCCGGCGGCGGCCAGAAACGCCGCCGTGACCGCGATGCCCCCGCAAGCGCGCCGGATATGCTCGTTCATGCTATCCCTTACGGGAAAGAGGTGGTCGATATTCCTTTTTTGTCCCGGTGACCGACAAGAGTACCAGATGGGAAGGTCGATTGCACCCGAACACGCGCCCGGCGGTAGGATGGGCCGGAATAACCGACAAGCCTGCCGGGGAGTGCACCATCCTCGATGTTTCCTTCCCCCGCAGGTCCTCCTGGCGGCGCCGCTACCTGTTCTTCTTCCCCTGCGCGAGCATGACGACGGCGCGGGCGATCCGCCGCTCGCGGGTCTCTTCCTTCTTGGCGCCCGCGATCCAGTCGGTGTAAGCCTTCTTGGCCGAGTACGAGAGGCCGGCGAAGAAATCGCTCGCCTTCCTGTTTTTCGCCAGAGCGGCCTCGAGCCCGGCGGGAACGGCCACCCTGCGCGGCGCCTTGTCCGGCTCGATGGTCACCCGCACCGTCTCTCCCGCGCCGGCCCCCGCGGCCTTCTGCAACGTCTTGTTGACCATCATCGAGTGTGTGCCGTCACCTTCGGGCATGAGGGAGTTGCGAAACGGCTTGCCGTTGATCGTTCCTTTGACCGACAGGCGCGCTCGTGTGCCCCAGGTCTTCTCGACACTGAACGGCACGGTCAGGAAGGTCCAGGCGCCCTTCGGCCCCCGGCCCACCAGTTTCGCCTTGAATGTCTTCTTCATGGGTCACCCTCCCTTTCGCGAATCCGGCCTGGAAGGATCCCGGCGATCCGGGCGAGGTGGGGGTCGGCGATCGGAGTCGCCGCCGCAGCGACTCCGAACCGTCGCGCGGCCGGCCATCGCTCTCATGATCCTACCAGACACGACGGGCGATGAGGAGCCTCGATTCCGGATGGCGCGCGGGGAGCTGGATGGCCGCGACCCTCGCGTCAGGGCAGTTTCACCGCGGTGAGCTGTCCGGCGGTGATCGCGATGGGCGTGTCCGATATCTGGCCGTCCGGCGTCGCCAGCCGCAGCGTGAACGAGCCTGCCGGCAGATCGGTGAGGGTCGTCGTGCGGCCGCCGCGCAGCAGGAAGATCGGCTCGGGCAGGATCGTCCGCGGGTAAACGGGGCGGCCCTGCGCGTCGAGCAGGACGGCCCGGGCGGTGGCGCCCGCGGCGAGCGATGCGGAACGGACCTCGAGGACGCCGCCGGGGGAGAGCGTGTACTGCTGCTCGGTGGCGGGAACCTCGACCTCCTGGATCGTCGTGGTCCCCAGTCCCTGACCGCCGAGCACCAGGCGGTACGTTCCCGGCAACAGGGAATCGATATGGAACAAGCCGGAGGCATCGGCCGACAAACGCCCCTGGAAGATCACAGGGGATCCGGAGCCCGCGGGCGCCAGCGGGTCGCCGCCGCCCACGAGGACCAGGCCGGTCAGCGATCGCAGGGCCAGGCCGGAGGCGGCGTCGATGGCGCGGAACGTGAACCCTTCCGTGGGCGGCAGCACGAAGGAGACCTCATCCGGCTCGAGGTCGGGCGCCAGGACGACGATGCGCGTCTGGAAGCCGTGGCCTGGGCCGCTGGCCGTGACCTCGTACGTCCCGTCGTCGAGTCCTTCCAGGGTGTAGTACCCGGTGGCATCAGTGCTCGCGCCGCGTTGCAGGAGCAGTCCCATCCGCGTCGAGGCGGCGGTGCCGTCCACCTTCTTGATGCTGACGTGGGCCCCATCGATCGGGTCGCCCGCTTGCGAATCGGTGACGAATCCCGCGATGGTCGCCAGGGGCAGCTCGATGTCGAACCGATCATCGGCATGCACCGTCACCTCGGTTCTGTGCGACAGGCCGGTCGAGAATTGCAGGACGGTGACCTCGTAGTCACCCTCCTCGATGTCCTCGGCGAGGTAGTTTCCGGCCTGGTCGGTGCGCGCCGTGATGCTGTTGCGCGTGGCGGAGTTGATGAAGATGATCGTGGCGCCCTGGACCGGCTCGCTTCCGCGTGTGACGGTCCCTTCCAGGTTGCTCCCCGCGGGGAAATCGATGGTGGTCTCGTACTCGGTCGTCCCGGCCGGGATCTCGACCGTCTTCGACAGCGAGCGCCCTCCGAGGATCCCAGAGCGCGCCACCAGAGTGACCGGGCCCGGCCGGAGCCCTCTCATCTCGAACCGGCCGGAGGCATCCACCGGAGCGGTCACGCCGAACCCGCCGCCGGGGCGGACGGCGTTCACGCTGACCTGGGCCAGCTCGTCCTCTCGGATGCCGGTCACCTCCCCCCTCAGGGAGACCCCGCCGCTCATGCGCAGCTCCAGAGGCGGCGGCGAGACCCCGGAGGACAGAACGACTCCGTTCTGCACGGCGGGTTGCAGCCCCGTCGCCTCCGCCTTCACCGCGTAGCGGCCTTCCGGCAGGCCTTCCAGCACGAACGTGCCGTCCGGCGCGGTGGTGGCCGAGACGCTCTCGCCGAACCGGTCGCTGCCGGCGGCCGAGGCGGTCACGGTGGCCTCCGCGATCGGCGCGCCCTCCTCGCTCAGGACGGTCCCGGCGATCTCCATGCCGCGCGAGAGGCTGACGCGAAGGTCTCTGACGTCCTCGGTGGTGTCGATGTCCGTCTCGCTCGTCTCGAACCCTGGGTGGCTGAACGTCAGTGTCATCGGCCCGCGCTCAAGGCCGTCGAGCTCGAAACGGCCGTCGGCGTCGGTCGTCGTCGCGGACCCGCCGCCGGCGCGGATCCTGATCCCCATGCCTCCGGAGGTCTGCTTCCTCTCGACGCCCACGTTCGGCAGCGGCCGGCCGCGATCGTCCACGACCATCCCGGACACCGAGGCGGCCCGCCGCAGGAGAAGCCGCACCCCCTCGAGGTCCTCCCCCTCGGGTACCGTGAGCTCGCTGATGACCGCCTCGCGGTAGCCGGGGGCGTCGGCGTGTACGGAGATCTTCCCCGGATCGACGTCCTCGATCGTGAACGTGCCGTCCTCGGACTGGAAGGACGTCGCGGGTCCTCGCATCGCCATGCTGACCCGCATCCCCGCTCCTCCCATCGATCGAGACCGTGAGATGGAGATCGAGAACTGTGGGATCGGCTCGCGTGTCTCCTGGTCGATCACCTCCCCACGGACCTTCGAGGAGGGTGACAGCGTCACCATCAGGCCTTCGACCGGCGCCGTGAGGCCGGGTTTCTCGAAAGAGGCGTAGCCGTCGGCCTCGACCGTCAGGTCCACGATGTCGCCGGGCGCCAGATCGTCGCTGACGAAGTGACCATCGCTCTCACAGGTGAATTCCGAGATCGGAAACATCCGGTCCTTCAGGATGCCGCGCGCGAAGGGGATCGGCTCGCCTGTGCTCGACTGCACGTACCCCTCGATGACGACGCCGGGTTCGAGAACGATCTCGCCGGCGTCACGGCTCTCCCCCTCTTGTTCGAGCTTCAGGCCGGCCACCTTCTTGGGGGCGAAGCCGGGGGACTTGATCGTGAGGGTCCATACACCGGGTTTCATCCCCCGCACGCGGAAGACGCCGTCCTCGTCCGAGGTCACCGGCTCCGGCCCTTCGCCGCTGTCCGCGCTGCTCGTGTGCCCGCGGCGGCGGCCGATGAGGACCATCATGTTCGATCGGCTGCCTTCGCGCCGCCTCCGGGCACTCACCCGGGCGCCCTCGACCGGGTTTCCCTCCTGATCGACGAGCCGACCGGATAGGATCGATCCGGTCGCAAGCAGGACCTCCATCGGCTCGCGCCGCTCGCCGGGGCGCAACGTGATCCCCGAGCGCTGCCAGGGCACGAACCCTTCCAGGGTGACGCTCACCTGCAGGTTCACGCGGGGCGGCAGACCTTCCAGGGCGAAGTGCCCCTGGCTGTCGGTCGTCACCGGATCCACGCCGATCGGCAGGAAGATCGGGATCGGCAGCGAGCGGGCCCTCGGCGGCGGACCGGCCACACGGACCTCGGCCCCGACGAGGGGGCGTCCCGTGGCGTCACGCACGGTGCCGGCGACAGCGGCTGCGGCCCTGAGGGCGAGGCTGATCGCGCGTGTCCCGCCCGCCGCAAGCTCGGCGGGTGTGCCCTCCTGACGCAGGTAGCCGGCCGCATCGGCCGCCACGCGCACGCTCCCGGCGGGGACTCCCGTGAATATGACCGCCCCTTCTTGCCGCGTCGTCGCGAGGCGGGGGCGTTTCTCCCCGGGGGCCGTCAGGGCCACCAGCACCCCGGCCATCGGTTCTCGCGTTTCTTCGTCAACGATCCGGGCGCTGACCAGGCCGCCGGGGCGCATCTTGATGATAAGAGGAGGAGCCTCGGCGGGACGCGGCAGGCGCGCGCGGGCCGGCGCGGAGGCGGCCCACCGCGCCGAGGCGGGAACCCCGGCCGTCACGCCCGAGAGGATCGTGCCCGCGGTCGTCGCCACGATCGAAACGGTTCCCCGTCGCAGGTTTCGCAGATGAAAGCGCCCGTCGGCGTCGGAGCGGGTGGCGCCGTCCCATCCCTCGGGGCCCGCCAGGATCCAGGCGCCTTCCACCGGCTTCTTGCCGCCGGGCGAGACGACGCGGCCGGAAAGGTCCTGCCCCGGCTCGAGCCGCAGTAGCAGGCGCGCCGATTGACGTACACCGGCGCGTACGGCCGGCGCCAGGTCCGGGGCGTAGGCGCGCACGGTGACCGCGCGCCGCGGGACCGATTCGAGGGTGAACGAGCCGGTGGCGCCGGTGCGCGCCACGACCGGCACGAAGGCGGTGCCCGCGCGGCCGAATCCTCCGAAAAAGCCGCCCCGCCGGCCGCCGCCCCGCCGTGTGCCCCCCGGCACCAGCGCGACGACCGTCGCCGTCGAGACCGGCTTGCCGTTGGCGTCGACCACCTTGCCGGTGATGCGCCGGCCCGCGCTCAGCCAGAGGCTGCCGAGATCCCGCTGGGTGCCCGCATCGCCCGTCCGGATCAGGCGCCGGTACCGCGAGCGAGCGTGGCCCGTGGCCCAGGCGGCGACCACGACCCGGCGCGAGGCCGGAACGGCCAGCCGGAATCGCCCGGTCTCGTCGGTCAGTCCGGCCGCCAGCGGCGTGGGGAAAAAATCTCTGGCCGCCAGGCGTTCGCGGACGGCCTCCTGGTCGGGGTAGGTCAGGATCTGCACGCCGGCGTTCGCGATCGGCTCGTCCGTGAGGGCCGAGGCGATCGTGCCCGTCAGGATGACGCCTGTGGGCTCGGGGGGAGTCGCCGGGGGGGAGGTCGCCTCGGGCGGAGCCGCCGAGACCGCGAGGGCTGCGGCCGCGAAAGACGCTCCCAGCGCGACGATCGGGCGGGCACTCACGGGCTCCGCCCTCCGTCGTTCCGACGGGATCTCTTACGTCGATGGCGATCCGAAGGATTCAAAAAAGAG
>JBHHZN010000020.1:0-14791 GCA_046758155.1 Acidobacteriota bacterium
GATTTCGTTGGAGGCGGCGGCGCTGGGGTAGGGCATGGACCTTTCAGGATGACAGCAGTGTGACAGGCTGTCAAAAAGCAAGGCGCCGTGAACAGCGGGGTCGACAGCGAAACGGCCGAGAAGCTGGGCGGCACGCGGCACCGACATGTGTCCCTCGTCCGACATGTAAAGAGTCATCATCCGGCGCCCGAGCCGTCCCAGGCCGTGCCGTCGCGTCGCGGGCGGGGCGTGACGCGCCCGAGCCGTCGCCAGCGCGGTGAAGGTGGCCATCGAGCCACCCGATGTGAGGATCCCCCCCGACCCGGCGGGTAGACCCACGATGCTCGCGAGCCAGTCGATCACCAGCCGTTCCACCTCGGTCGCCCCGGGGGCGGAGCGCCAGGCCGTCACGTTCTGGTCCAGCGCCGATGCGATCAGATCCGCGACGACTCCCGGAGAGGACGGAGGGGACATGACGTACCCGAAGAAGCGCGGGCTGCCGTTGTCGCGCATGAAGGGGAGGATCTTGCGACGCAGCTCGCGCAACAGCACGCGCGCCGAAAGACCGTCAACCGGGAGGGGCTCTCGCAGCAACCCCAGCAGATCGGAGCCCCTGGTATCGGGGAAAACGCGGTTCGTTCCCTGGGCGGAGGCGGCCGTCCACGCGCGCACCATTTCGATGGCGCCGTCCAGCAAGGCGCCCATCGCGTCGGTGTCACGCCTGGCGAAGCGTCCGGTCGCCGCGGCGCGAGCGGACGCCCCTGCAGCGCGTCGCCCGGGCGACTTCAAACCGCCGCCTCGCGCGTGCGCGGCGCCCGCTGTCGCCTCAGAAGGTACCACGCCGCTTCATCCAGGACGAAGGTGATCGCCACCGCGGTCGAGACGCCGGCAAGAGCGGACGTGTGGGACCCAGCCGGCAGGAGCTCGATGCACAGCACCAGGGCCAGCGGTGACAGGGCCAGCATGTGTCGAGGGCCGAGGCCCGCGGCCGGGGCGAAGAGCCAGGCCAGAGGGCGTGCCAGCGCGAGGATCACGACCATCCAGGCGAGCCGACCCAAGGAGGCTTCGCCCCGGCCGAGCGGGACATGGGCGCCGACGAGCACGAGCAGCACGCAGGTCATGGGCAGGTGGCTCTCACGTATCTGCGTGAAGACCAGGTCCCTGCGCGCCGTGTCGTTCGCGAGGATCACTCCCGCGATGAACAGAGAAGCCAGAGGAGACAGACCCAGCCGGCCGGCCAGACCCCACCCGACCAGGGACAACGCCAGCAGAAGCCCGAGCACCGGGCCGCGGCCCTGCGCCATTCTCAGCAGGCCGGTGAACGTCAAGGCCAGCGTGATGCCGAGCAAGATCGTCGCGATGATGGACACGGCGGCCGCCCGGCCGACCGCCCCGCCGCCGTGCCACCCAGCGGCCAGCGCCGCGCCGGCCAGCGCGCAGCCGAGTGAGAAGGAGGCGGCAGCGGGAGCCTGCCGAGCCGGGGCGTCCGGACGGTCCGCGAGCAGGAACACCGCGCGGGCCGCGGCCGGATCCACCGCGATCGCGGCGCAGGCGACGAGGATCAAGACGGCGGGAAGTCCCGTGGACGCCGCGGCCGCGCCCGCCGGGGGGATCGCCAGGAAAACCAGGAGGACCAGGACGGCCACCAGAGCCGCGGGGAGGATGAGCGCGGCGATCCGCTTGAACGTCCCGATGCGCCTCAGATCGGCCAGGTTCCACGATTCGGCGGCCGCCAGGGCGAGCCAGCCTGCCGCGAGCGCCTCGATCGGTGCGGCCGTCTCGAGAAACGCCGGTGGAAGGAGGCCCGTCATCGACGGGCCCAGGACGAAACCCACGGCCAGCAACAACGACGCGGGAGGCCGGCGCGACTCCAGATACGGCCGGCTGATCACGATGAGGACCATGAGGGTCACGAACAGCGAGACGGGGAGGGTGTGCATGTCACCTCATCGACCGACGCCACGCCCGCGGGTCGGTGGATGCCGCCGGCATCCAGCCGGCGCGGGCCAGGATGTTCCGGAAGGCTATCATCCCGCCGAACTCGGATATCAACGCCGCCGCGAGCAGGGGGGTCACGAGCCGATCCCAGAGGGCGGGATCAGTCGAGGACGGATTCGAGAAAAGGGGCGCGACGAGGGAATAGCCCGCCATCGGCGTGAGGGCCACCGCCTCTGGGAAACCATCGTGCGTCCCGCGGGTGGCGACTCCGGCGACGATCAGCCCCAGCGTGCGCGCTGTGACGACGACGGCGGCGGCCGCCAGCGCTCCCGCCAGGCCGTCCGGGGCGACCAGCGAGCCGGTCAAGGCGAAGTAGCCGACGGCGCTGGGAAAGGCGAGATCCCTGAGAGCCTCGCGTAGCGGCTCACGCCTCGACGCGAAGCTGCCGAGGATGGCGCCGGCCACGATCGCCATCAGGGCCAGGGGCCGCTCCGAGCCGATGCCCCTCGACAGGCCCGCCAGCGCGAACGCTCCGCACGCCAGGCAGGTCAGGATCGCGCCGCGTGTGGCCATCGCCGACAAGGGGATCAACAGCAGGACGCCGCAGGCGATGCCGGCGCCGAGGCTCACGGCCAGCCCCGGGAGTTGAATCGGCGCCGAGCCGCCCGCCAGCATGCCGGCCAGCGTGACACCCACCAGCCCGATCGCCAAACTCAACGACCCGATGATCAGCACGCGTTGAGTCGCCTCACCCCTTGCTCGCGCCTCCGACGAAACGGCGATCAGCGCTGCGGGGGACGCGGCGACGGCCGCCGCGCCGAGGAGGATCGCCTCGGGCCGCGACAGGCCGATGAGAGTTCCGGCCAGGAAGACGGCTCCGGTCACGCCGGCGGCGTGGGCGAGAGTGGTTGTCGCCAGAGACAGACGCAGTTTCACGAGCGACGCCAGATCGATCTCGGCCCCCAGGAGCAGGCAAAGAAACGCGAGGAAGATGAGACGCAGCAGGACGAGCCCATCCTGCGCGGAGCTGCCGGACGACAGGATGGAACCCCCCGTGGACCACGCGAGGCCGAGGCCTGCCACCAGAGCGCCCGAGGCGGCCGGCAGGCCCACGGACCGCCCCACCAGAGCGAGGAGGACGCCGATCAGCATGACGCATCCGCTAAGGAAGACGGGGTCTTTCATGGCGGGTCGAAATCTATCACGTCGGGCCTCCTTGACATCGGTCTCCGCCGGGGGCAGGATCGATGTTCAAGCCTTTGCCATCATGTTACTGGAATAGCCTCGTGCCGGAGTCGGCTCCGGTACGCGAGGCTGATGTGGAGGAGTCCATGGCCAGGTCAGGTTCGAGAAAGGTCGCCCGGATACCCGCACGCAAGACACGCCTGGCGCCAGCCAAGCCGATCACGCGCCCCGTGCCGGTGGAAGATCTCAACCCGTTCAACATCGCTCAACGACAGTTCACGACGGCGGCCCGGTACCTCAAACTCAAGCCGTGGCTCAGGGATATCCTCCTCACCCCCAAACGTCAGCTCATCGTCTCGATCCCGACGAGGATGGATGACGGATCGTACAGGGTCTTCGAGGGGTATCGCGTGCAGCACAGCATCGCGCGCGGCCCGGCCAAGGGCGGCATCCGATACCATCCTGCCGTGACTCTCGACGAGGTCAAGGCCCTGGCCTCCTGGATGACGTGGAAATGCGCGACGGTCGATATCCCCTTCGGCGGAGCCAAGGGCGGCATCGCCTGCAACCCGAAAGAGATGTCTCTCAGGGAGCTGGAGGGGATGACCCGGCGGTTCACGTCCGAGATCAGCCTGATCATCGGGCCCGACCAGGACATCCCGGCGCCGGACGTCTATACGAATGCGCAGACGATGGCATGGATCATGGATACTTACTCGATGACGACCAGCACGACGTCGCTCGGCGTCGTGACGGGCAAGCCGTTGTCGGTCGGCGGCTCGCTCGGTCGCAACGAGGCGACGGCGCGGGGCTGTACGTACGTCATCCGCGAGGCGTGCAAGAAGAAGAGGATCGACCTGCGCAAGGCGACGGTGGCCGTGCAGGGCTTCGGCAACGCGGGTTCGATCGCCGCGCGACTCCTGCACGAGATGGGCGCCAAGATCATCGCGCTGTCGGATTCGCGCGGCGGGATCCTCGATAGGAAGAAAGGGATCGATCCCATCAAGGCGATCGAACGCAAGAAACGGCGCGGCACGGTGGTCGGCCTGCCCGACACGCAAAAGATCTCCAACGAGGATCTGTTGAGGCTCAAGTGCGATGTGCTGGTGCCCGCGGCGCTGGAGAACCAGATCACGCTGCGCAACGCCGGCGAGGTGCAGGCCCGGATCATCGCGGAGGCTGCCAACGGCCCGACGACCCCCGGAGCCGACAGGGTGCTGCACGACAACGGCATCACGGTCCTGCCGGACATCCTCGCGAACGCGGGCGGAGTCACCGTGTCGTATTTCGAGTGGGTCCAGGGGCTGCAGAAGTTCTTCTGGAGCGAAGACGAGGTCAACGCGAAGCTCGAAAAAATCATGGTGAAGGCCTTCCAGGATGTCTACAGCCGCTCGAAGGAACTAGGTGTCGACATGAGGACCGCTGCGTACATCCTGGCCGTGGGGCGAGTGGCCGAGACGACGCTGCAGCGGGGCATCTATCCATGATGTCGCGGGGCCGGTTGATCCGGCCGCGCACGGCGGCGGGCGCCTCTTGCCCGTGAAGGAGTGGGTCCTGGGACTGCCGGTGGTGGTCGTGTGGGCCTGCTCGCCCGCTCCCCCGGCAGGTGAGGCCACCTCGGCCCCGGCTGTCGAGAGCGATCGCGCCGAGACGACCGCCGGCGAGGCAGCGCGGGCCGACATCACGTACCTGGGCAACGAAGGGTTCCTGATCAAGGCGGGCGGCCGCAAGCTCCTGATCGATGCGTTGTACCGTGAGGGGGTGCCCGGCTACGTCGTCATCCCGCCTGAACGCCGTGAGCTGCTCGAGGGGGCGAAGCCGCCGTTTGACGATATCGACCTCGTTCTGACAACGCACGTCCACGCCGATCACTTCGACCCGCAGGCCGTCGGGCTGCACCTGAAGAACGATCCCGGCTGCGACTTCATCTCGACCGAACGGGTCGTCGCTCGTTTGCGCGAGTCGTTCGCATCGTTCGCCGACATCGAGGACAGGGTTCGGGCGGTCACTCCCCCGGAGAGACGGCGAGTCGAGGTCCGGCTTGGGGGCATCCGTGTCGAGGTCCTGAACCTCCATCACGGGCGCGACACACCCGTCGAGAACCTCGGTTTCCTGATCCACGTGGGCGGCCTGACGCTGCTCCACGTAGGCGATACCCAGGCAACCGGCTCCGACCTCGCGCCGTACGATCTGCCTTCCTCGAAGATCGATGTCGCTTTCCTTCCGTTTTATCATCTCGTGTTCGATATCTGGAGGGATTCCGTGTCCGCCGGCATCGGGGCGAGGAAGATCATCGTCATGCACCTGCCCGCGCCGGGTGTGAAGACCGACTACATCGAGAAGCTCGGGGGCCGCGAGAAGATGATCCAGCAGATCAAGGAGAATTTCCCCAACGCGATCGTCCCCGAGCGGCAGATGCAAACGATGACCGTGACGGGGCCCTGACAAGAGCGCCATCGCATCCTCGAGGACATGAGACGTATCCTCAAGTGGACGGGAATCCTGGGCGGGCTGGTGATCATCCTGGCCGCCGGGATGAGTGGTTGGGCCTGGCATGAGCTGCGGGCGAGCCTGCCGCAGCTCGACGGAGAGCGCCGGCTGGACGGGCTCGCGGCGCCCGTCCGGATCGCGACGGACGCTCTCGGCGTCCCCACCATTCGCGGCGGCAGCCGCGCCGATGTGGCGCGGGCAATCGGTTTTCTCCATGCCCAGAATCGATTCTTCCAGATGGATCTCCTGCGCCGGCGCGCCGCGGGAGAGATAGCCGCGTTGATGGGTCCCGGTCTCCTCTCGCTCGACAGGGGAGTACGTGTGCACAGGTTTCGCGAGCTGGCACGCCGGATCATCCGCGACGGCGGCGCCGCTCAGCGCGATCTCCTGAACGCCTACAGCGACGGTGTCAACGCCGGGCTCGCCGCCCTGAAGGCCGTGCCCTTCGAGTACCTGGTTCTGCGGGTCGAGCCGGCCGCCTGGAAGCCGGAGGACTCGGTGCTGGTCATCTTGACCATGTTCCTGGATCTCAACGACGACGACGGGAGCCGTGAATCAGCGCTCGGGCTGATGCGCGATCTGCTGCCCGCGCCGCTGTTCGAGTTCCTGGCGCAGGCGGGGACGTCATGGGACGCGCCGCTCATCGGCGGACCGGTCGCGCCGGTCGCGGTGCCGGGCCCCGAGGTGATCGACCTCAGGAAGCATCCTGTCGACTCGCGCCGGTTCGGCACCCGGGACCTGCGCGGGATCGAGGATGCCCCGCAGACCAGGACCGGCAGCAACAACTGGGCGGTCGGCGGCGCGCTGGCCGGCGGAGGCGCGGCGATGCTGGCGAACGACATGCACCTGCGGCTGGCCGTGCCGAACATCTGGTACCGCGCTTCCTTCGAGTACCCTCGCCCCGGCGCGCCGCCGGGTTCCGGGCCGCCGGTGCGCGTGACCGGCGTCACCCTGCCGGGCGTGCCGATCATGATCGCCGGCAGCAACGGGCAGGTCGCCTGGGGATTCACCAACAGCTACGGTGACTGGGTGGACCTGGTCACGGTCGAGATCGACCCGAACGACCCCGAGCGCTACCGGACTCCCGCCGGCCCGGACCGTTTCGAGCACCACCGGGAGGTGATCGAGGTGCGGGGCCGCCCCGGCGAGACGCTGGATGTCCTCTCCACCATTTGGGGACCGATCATCGACCACGATCACCTGGGCCGGCCGCGGGCTTTGCGCTGGATCGCGCACGAAGAGCACACCGTCAATTCGGAGATGATCGGCCTGGAAACGGCCCGGACCATCGAGGAGGCGCTGGCGGTCGCGAACCGAACGGGCGCGCCGCCGCAGAACATCGTCGTCGCCGGCCGGGACGGCCGCGTCGGATGGAGCATCATGGGCGCGATCCCCCGCCGGAGGGGATTCCCGACCGTGATGGCCGCCCGCCTGCCGGTTTCCTGGGCCGATGGCACGCACGGCTGGGACGGCTGGCTACCCGTCGAGCGATATCCGCGGATCATATTGCCTCCCTCCGGCCGGATCTGGACGGCCAACGCGCGAGTGGTCGAGGGAGCGATGCTGAAGATGCTGGGCGACGGCGGCTACGATGTGGGGGCCCGCGCGGGGCAGATCCGCGATCGGTTGCTCGAACTCGACAAGGCGTCCGAGGAACGGATGCTCGAGATCCAGCTCGACGATCGGGCGGTGTTCCTGCAGCGGTGGCACGATCTGGCCCTCGACGTGCTGACCCCCGAGGCCGTGCGCGACCACCCGTTGCGGCGGGAGTTCCGCAAGTACGTCGAGAACTGGGGCGGCCGTGCGGCGGTCGATTCGGTCGGCTACCGTCTCGTGCGGGCGTTCCGCCTCTTCGCCGGCGTCGAGGCGTTCGATCCGCTCACCTCCGAGTGCAAGAAGGCCGACAAGCGGTTCAACCTGTTCGAGATCAGCCAGTGGGAGGCGCCGATCTGGACGCTCGTGACCGAGAAGCCACGCCATCTGCTGGACCCGCGGTTCGAGACATGGGACGATCTTTTCCTGGACGCCATCGACTCGACCCTGAAGGCGCTGGCGGCGGACCGGGTTCCCCTGGCCCGGCGCACCTGGGGCCAGCGCAACACGACGCGCATCGCGCACCCATTCAGTTTTGCCGCGCCGTCGCTCGGACGCTGGCTCAACATGCCGGTCCAGCAGTTGCCCGGCGACAACGACATGCCTCGGTTCCAGTCGCCCGCGGCGGGAGCCAGCGAGCGGATGGTGGTCTCGCCAGGACACGAGGAACGGGGGATCTTCCACATGCCCGGCGGGCAGAGCGGCCATCCTCTCTCGCCGCACTACGCGGACGGCCATGCCGCCTGGGCCGCCGGCAAGCCCACGCCGTTTCTGCCGGGTCCCGCTGTCCATGAGCTCGTGCTGAGGCCCGCGGACTGACGCGAGCGTTCCGGACCCGCCGTCAATCGCGGGCCGAGGGGCCAACCGTCGATCGGTTCGCGTAGAATGCGCGCAGGGCGCGGAAGAGCGAGTGGACGTCGATCTTGGAGCTGATCGAGTACGGTGTGTGAATGGAAAGCACGGGAACGCCGAGATCGATCACCTCCATGTTGTCCTTCGAGAGCTCGTTCCCGATGGTCCCGCCGCCTCCGCGACCGACCTTGTACATGGTCGTCTGCCAGGGCACGCCTTCCTCATCCAGGATCGCGCGCACCCAGGCGATGTACTCCGAGTTGGCGTTGAATCCCTGGCCGTAGAGCTTGAGGTTGACGCCGTATCCCAGGCGCGGGGCGTTGCCGCGCTCGAAGGCCTCCGGCCAGATGGGATGGATCCCGGGGTTCACGTCGGCCGAGATGACACGCGTGTTCCGCAGGGCTCTTCGCAGCTGTGGATTCCTGTACTTCTCGCCCAGCCGCGTGTACATCAGCCGCCCCATCAGATCGACGAGGTAGGTCGATCGGGCCCCGGTGTTGTTGACGTTGCCCACTTCCTCGTTGTCGACGAAGTAGGCGACATCGGTGAACCGCGGATCCTCGACGGCCATGATTGCCTGCAGCGCGGCGTAGGCGGACAGGCGGTCGTCCTGACCGTAGATCGCCATCAAGGCCCGGTCGAAGCCGACATCGCGAGGGGGCAAGGCAGGCACCAGGGCCAGCTCGGCCGAGATGAGGTCCTCGAGCTCGATGCCGTACGTCGTCTTCAGGAATTCTTCGACCATCTTCGAGACGGACTTGTCCTTGCCGGGAATGTGCCCCACCAGCGGGTCCATCTCCTCGGCGAGGATCACCTCGCGATTGGTTCGCTTGCGAAAATCGACGTCCACGTGTGGGGCGAGGTCGGCGATGATGAAGACCGGGTTTTCCGGCTCGTTTCCGATGGAGATCCACACCGTCGTACCGTCTTTCTTGTCCACGCGACCCATCAAGGCCAGCGGAATGTTCGTCCACTCGTAGTTCTTGAGGCCGCCGTGAAAGCTCGTCTGGAACAGCGCGAACCCTTCTTTTTCGTACAGGGGCCTGCCCTTGAGCTCGAGTCGAGGAGAATCTATGTGAGCCCCGACGATGCGGAACCCGCGCTCGAAGTCCTCCTGGCCGATGACGATCAGCGCCATGGCGCGATCGCGGTTGACGTCGTAGAATCGCGCCCCCGGTGTCAGGCGCGAATCGTCCCGCAGCTCCCGGAACCCGCGGGCGCGGACGAGTCGGACCGCCTCGGTCACGAACGAAAGCTCCGTCCTGGCGCGGCCCAGAAACGACTTGTACTGCCTCGCGTACTCCTCGATCTCTCTCCGATCCGATGCGGACAGGCCGAGCCACGAGGACAGGGATTGCTCCTCTTGCGAGGAGGCACCCTCGGCGGATCCCGCCTGAGCGGCAGGAGCCGCGCTCGAGGATGCCGTGTATCCCGCGACGCCGAGAGAGAGAAGAAGTGCGATGCTCGTTTGATTCAGCCGCTTCCTGGTCACCATCGATCCTCCAGAACGTCGATCCTCGCTGTCATGGGCGCCCATGAAACGGCTTCCCGCTGGACAGCCTCCGCGCGCTGACGGGGCGGCCGCGCCGGGCAGGCCGAGACTCCGCCCCGAGAGCACGGCAGATTATCATACCGATTCTTCGCGGCGGGAGCCCACCTTCGTGCCTCTGGGTCGACAGCGACGGAGCCGTCGTGGCCGGTGCGGTCTCGCATCTCGACGGATCGATCCGTTCGACCTCGCTTCGGACCTTCGCGCATGGCGCGAGACGGGACCGTGGACAGGCGAGTGGGGCTCGATGTAGACTGCGGCCTTCGTCATCTTCAAGGAAACGAGGAGCAAGCCGGCCGGCTACTTTCCCATCAGGGGGATGGTGGGTCCTGCGCCGGCTCTTCGTACAGGGATGGAGGTGGATCATGGCCCAACCCGTCAAGCCGATACCCGAGGGGTTCCACACGATAACGCCGCACCTGACGATTCCGGATGCGAGCGCGGCCATCGAGTTTTACAAGAAGGCGTTCGGGGCGGAGGAGATCTTCCGCATGCCGTCGCCCGATGGCAAGATCATGCACGCGGAGATCCGCATCGGTGACTCGCCCATCATGCTCAACGATGAGATGCCCGATTACGGCTGCCGGGGCCCGAAGATGATCGGCGGCTCGCCCGTGACGATTCACCTCTACGTGACCGATGCCGACGCCTTCATGAAGAGGGCCGAAGAGGCCGGAGCCAAGGTGGAGATGCCTTTGCAAGATCAGTTCTGGGGCGACCGGTACGGGAAGATCGAGGATCCGTTCGGCCATAAATGGTCGATCGCCACCCACATCGAGGATCCCACGCCCGAGCAGGTCGCGGAGCGCGCGAAGAAATTCTTCGAAGCGTAAGCTGCCAGGGCGATGAGGCGCTTGGCGATCGCCGCCCTGCTGGTCGGGGGACTCGTGTGCGCCGGCGCGTGCTCCGGACGGCATGACGACGCACGGGCCGTGCACTTCCTGGCGTGGAAGCCGCAGCAGCCGGGGCCCCTCGAGGAGGCGATCGGAGATTTCGAGCGGGCCAGCGGCATCCGCGTGGTCCGCCACATCGGTTCGGAGAACGCGTCGCAGTATTACTCCGAGCTGACCACGAAGCTGCGCAACCATGACCCGGCCCTCGATGTCTTCTTCCTGGACGTGGTCTGGCCGGCGGAGTTCGCGGCGCGAGGCTACCTGGCCGATCTGACCGGGCGATTGCCTCCGGCCGAGCGTGAGCTGTTCCTGCCGGGGCCGATGGCGGCCTGCACGGTCGCCGGGCGCGTCGTCGCCGTCCCGTTCGACGTGGACGTGGGCCTGCTTTACTACAGACGGGACCTTCTCGAGAAGTACAACCTGTCTCCGCCCGCCACCTGGGCCGAATTGCTGGAGCAGATCGACGCCGTGCTGGCGGGCGAGAAGCAGGCGCATCCGTCGATGGTCGGGTACGCGGCGCAGTTCCGGCGATACGAGGGGCTCGTGTGCAACATGCTGGAGATGGTGGCCGGCCGGGGGGGCGCGCTCGTGGATGAGACCGGAAAGCCGGTGCTCGATACTCCCGCGGTGATCGGGGCCGTGCGGTGGGTCCGTGACCGGCTCCTTCTCGATCCGCAGCACCCCAGGCGGGCGCCGCGCACTCTCCTGAACGCCACCGAGCAGGAATCACGCGCGATCTTCGCGCGTGGCGACGCGCTGTTTCATCGCAACTGGCCCGAGACGTGGAACATCCTCAACGACCCGGAACGATCCTCCGTGGCCGGTCGCGTCGGCATGGCCCCGCTACCGGCCGGGCCGGGCGGACGCTCCGCCGGAACCCTGGGGGGATGGGAGCTGGCGATCTCATCGTACTCTCCGCGCACAGAGCAGGCCTGGCGCTTCGTGAGGTACCTGACGAGCCACGCGGTGCAGAAGAAGCTCGCCATCGAGCTGGCCCAGCCGATGGCCCGGACGAGCATCTACCACGACGAGGAGCTTCTGTCGGCGGTTCCCCATTTCGGCCGGGCCGGTCGATGGGGACAACCGTTGCTGCGGGCCGCGCTCTCGGCGGTCCCGCGACCCGCCCTGGCGCGCTACAGCGTCTTTTCCGACCGGCTCCAGCAGTGCCTGCACGATGCGATCAGCGCGCCGGAGTCGAACATCGAGGCGATCATGAGCGACTGCGAGCAGCGCATCCGCGACGAGATCGGCGATCCGTGAGGAGCGCCCGCATCGCCTGGATGGTCGCTCCGGTCGTGGTCCTTCTCGGCCTGATGAGTCTGTATCCGATCGCGGACGCCGTCATGACGAGCCTGAACCATGGCCGGGGGATGTCCGGTGACGAGGAGGACTTCGTCGGCCTGGAGAACTACGCGCGCGTGTCGCGCGATCCGGAAGTCCGCCAGGCGCTCGGCTTCACGCTGCTGTTCGTTGCGATCTCGGTGCCGCTCGAGATCGCGCTCGGCCTGGCGATCGCGCTGGTCCTGCACCGGATGATAGCCGGCAGAGGGATGATCCGCGCGCTCGTTCTGATCCCGTGGGCGATTCCCACCGTGGTGGTCGCCTGGATGTGGTGGTACATCTTCGAGGGGGACCACGGCATCCTCGATGCCCTCTTGTTCGGATCCGATACCGGCTCCTACATCGCGTTCCTGACTCACCCCGCGTGGGCGCGCCTGGCGATCATCCTGGCCGATGTCTGGAAGACCACGCCGTTCGCGGCGCTGCTGATCCTGGCGGGCCTCCAGACGATCCCCGAGCCCCTGCTGGAAGCCGCGCGGCTGGACGGGGCGGGCCCGCTGCGCCGGTTCTTCTCCATCACGCTGCCGTTGCTGCGCCCCGCGATTCTTGTCGCCGTGCTCTTTCGTGTGATGGACGCCTTCCGCGTTTTCGACCTGGTGTACGTCATGACCCAGGGGGCGGCCCGCACCGGCGTGCTGCAGTACGTCGGTTACAAGCGCCTCATCGAGCAGCAGGACGTCGGCGCCGGCACGGCCATCTCGGTGATCGTCTTCCTGATGATCGGGGCGGTCTGCGCGGTGACGCTGCGCACGGCGGGCGCCCGGCTGCTGGGCGAACGCCCGTGAGCGATCGCCGCGCGCTGGCGGGCCGGATCGGCCTTCTTGCGGCCGCCGGCTTCATCTGCGCCTGGAGCGTGGCGCCGTTCGCGTGGTTCGCCCTGGCTTCGCTGAAATCTCCGCGGGAGCTGGCCATCGTGCCGCCGCCGATCCTTCCCGCGTCGTTCCACGCCGACAACTTCATGCGCCTGGGGAGCCGTCACCGACTCTGGGTGCCGGTGACCAACAGCGTCATCGTGGCCGGCTCGACGACCATCGTCGCCGTTCCGCTCGCGGCCCTGGCGGCGTACGCGCTGTCACGCCGCGGGTGGCGGAGCCGGTCGGCCCTGCTCGCGGGCATCCTGGCGGTCTCGATGTTTCCACAGATCACGCTGGCGCCCACGATCGTGCGATGGCTGTATCACCTTGGCTGGATCAACACGCATGCGGGACTCATCGTGCCGTACGTTTCGTTGACGGTTCCCCTGGCCGTCTGGATCCTGGCGTCGTTTTTTCGCGAGATCCCGCCCGAGCTGGAAGATGCCGCCCGGATCGACGGGTGCGGGCCGGTGCGGACGCTGCGATCGGTCTTTCTCCCGGTGGCGGCGCCGGCGATCGCGACCGCCGCGATCTTGACGTTCATCTACGCCTGGAACGAGTTCTTCTTCGCGAGCATCATCGTGGATGCGGAGGCCGTGCGCACCCTGCCGGTGGCCATCGCTCGTTTCCACGGCCGGTACAGCCTGCCCTGGGGGGAGGTGTCCGCCGCCAGCATCGTCGCCACCCTCCCGTTGCTCGTCCTGGTGCTGGCGCTGCAGCGGCACATCGCGCGGGGACTGACGGCGGGGGCCGTCAAGGGATGAGCCAGCTCGACCTGCGCGATCTGCGCAAGCGATTCGGCGGGGTGGAAGCGTTGTCCGGTGTGTCGCTCAGCGTCGCGCCCGGCGAGTTCTGCGTGCTGCTAGGGCCGTCCGGATGCGGTAAATCGACTCTCTTGCGTCTCATCGCCGGGCTCGACCGACCGTCCGGGGGACGGATCCGCATCGCCGGCCGGGACGTGACCACCGCCGATCCGAGGTCGCGCGACGTGGCGATGGTCTTCCAGAGCTACTCGCTGTATCCGCACATGACCGCCGGGCAGAATATGGCTTTTCCCCTGAGGGTACGAGGCGTCGGGGCGCGCGAGCGCCGGGAGCGGGTCGGTGAAGCGGCTCGCCTCCTGCGCATCGAGGAGCTCCTCGGACGCAAGCCGCGGGAGCTATCCGGAGGCGAAAGACAGCGGGTGGCCATCGGCCGATCGATCGTGCGGCGGCCGGCGCTGTTTCTTTTCGACGAGCCCCTGTCGAACCTCGACGCGCAGCTTCGGCGGATCATGCGCGGTGAGCTGGCCCGCCTGCACCGGCACCTGCGGGCGACCTTCGTCTACGTCACGCACGATTAGACCGAAGCGATGACGCTGGGCACGCGCGTGGCGGTCATGAACACGGGCCAGTTCGAGCAGGTCGGATCCCCGCAAGACCTCTACGCGACGCCGGCGACGACGTTCGTGGCATCGTTCATGGGTAGCCCTCCCATCAACCTGCTGCGCGGGCGCACCGAGAAGGGATGCTTCGTCGCCGGGACGCTGCGGTGGCCCGTTCCGGCGGGCATCGAGCCGGCCGCCCTGGGCGTGCGGCCCGAGGACCTGGTGCCGGGAGACGGCCCGTGGGAGGGCCGCATCGATCGGGTCGAGCGGCTCGGAGCCGAGACGCTCGTGCACGTCGCGTGTGGCGGCGCGATCCTCACCATCCGGTCCCCGGGATCGGCCTCCTGGGAGCCGGGCCGCGCTGTGCGCCTGCGGCCAGGGCGCGTCCACCTGTTCGGAGCCGACGAGCGCCGCCTCGACGCCGGGGACGGCGGCGGCGCGTGAACTGTCCGCCTCCCTGGAGGCCATCGCAAAACGGGTCAAACTGGAAGTCTGACAGACCGATCGAGACAGGAGTCGCGGCCACGGTTCGGCGTAACCGTCGAGAGCGTCAGGAGATGGCTGAGGCTGACCCTCCTACCTGGACCGAGGCCGGTCCTTGACGGCTTTCATGGTGGTGCGCAGCCTGTGGGTGGGCGGTGCCCAAGGGCCCCTGGCCGCAGGGGTTGCGGCGCCGCCGGGGTTGGCGAGGGAAATGATGGTCCCAACCTGCTGGAAAAGGGAGGCTTGGGACGCGGGCACCAACAATCTG
>JBHHZN010000021.1:0-14783 GCA_046758155.1 Acidobacteriota bacterium
CCGGGTTGACGATGAAATTCGCGTGGCGATCGGAGACCACCGCGCCGCCGGTCAGGACCGCCAGGATTCTCGCGCGGGACAGCGCGCGTGCGACACAAGCAGCCACCTGGGCCAGCGTGGACTTTGCGGTGATGTTCACCGCGGCTTGCCGGTTCGGCGGGGCCGTCTTCTCAGACTGGCGGTACGCTCCACGAGCTCCGTTTCCGCACCCGCCAGACGCTTGAGATAGCTCTCCAGCTCCCGGCGGGCAAAGTAGCGGGGATTCAGCCGATACAGACGCGTCCTTCCCGAAGATCGTGCCGCAACGAGGCCGTCAACCTCCAGTCCACGCAGCGCCTGCTGAACCCCATTGAGGGATACCTCCATCAGACGCGCGAGTTCCCTGGCATAGCTCTCTTCGAGGAGACTGAGCGCCAGCAGGACGAGGGTCCGGGTACGGCCTCCGAAAGGCGAGGAGCGTGAGACCAACATAGCTGGTCATATGACCATATTTATTGGTCATTGTCAAGCGGAGAAGAAAGCTTGGTGGAGGCGGCGGGAGTCGAACCCGATCCGGCCCTTATCGATAAATTGCGGCGACGCGCGACTTTAGCGGCCAAACCGATGAGGGACAGGAGCTTCGGCTCCTACTTGTTGTCCTCGTGAGTCCCCAGGAGTCCCCGTGAGTCCGCCTGAGTCGTGGAGGAATAGTGGAGGGCGGCGGGAAAGGTGTCCTGACGCCGAAGTTTGGAGACCCAGGTCACGAGTTGATGGCGGGTCAATCCATGCCCCGAGGGCGCAGGAGGCGTTCGACGCCAGCCAGCCCCCGATCGACGATCAGGGCGAGTGCGGCCGCTGGCAGCGCACCGGACAGGATTCGCGTGGTGTCCGCGAGTTGCAATCCGGCAACGATCGGCACCCCGAGCCCGCCAGCCCCAATGAAGGCTGCCAGGGTGGCGGTTCCCACCGTCAGCACAGCCGACGTTCTCACGCCGGCGAGGATTACCGGAACGGCGAGCGGCAACCGCACGCGCTTCAGCACCTGAGCATCTGTCATCCCTAAAGCCGAAGCCGCTTGAACCGCGTCAGCGGGCGCGCCCCGGACACCGGTGTACGTGTTCCTCAGGATGGGAAAGATCGAATAGATCCAGAGCGCCACCAGTGCCGGCACCGGCCCCACGCCGAGAAGCGGAATCATGAAGGCGAGCAGCGCGATGGACGGGATCGTCTGGGTGACACCCACGGTGCCGATCACCGACTCGGCCGCACCACGACGCCGCTCGAGCAGGAGACCCAGGGGTACGGCAACCAGCATCCCAAGCGCAAGAGCCAGCGCGGTCAGGCCGAGGTGCTCCACGGTTCGGAGGCCGAGTTCGTGTCGCTGCGACCAGAGGTACCGGAAGAACGAGACCTCTCTCGTGGACACTGCGTCAACCGACCTCGACCCCGCCAGTCCCAGATCCTCAAGCGCTTCTTGCGCGACTCTTTCGATAGGCTCTCCCATCTCCTGAACTCGAAGGTTGAGTCCTCGCATCGCTTCTTCGTCCAGCGCGTCCGCGAGCAGTGAGAGCACGTTTCCGATCTCCGGGTGTGCCCGGAGCGTGGCGCTTCGCACCAACGGAGCGGCCTGATACGGCGGGAAGAAGCCGAGGTCGTCCTCGAGTACCGTCAAGTCGTAGACCAGGAGCCGGCCGTCAGTCGTATAGACGTCGAGACAATCCACCTCGCGTGCGGCGGCGGCCTGGTACTTCAGCGCCTGCTGCAGCGCACGGACCTCGCGAAAGCGGAGACCGTAGGCTTCGCGCAGGCCCGGCAAGCCATCGTTGCGTTCGATGAACTCGTACCCCAGCCCGGCCCGCAGGTCTGGGGCCACCGCGGCCAGATCGGAGATCGTCCGCAGTTCGTAGTGCTCAGCCAACTCCGACGGCACTGCAAGCTCGTAGGAGTTCTCGAAGCCCAAGGGCGGCAACCACCGCATCTCAAACCGCTTGAGGAACTCGCCGCGTACGTGGTTCAGTGTTTCCGTTGCATTGCCCCGGGGCGATTCTCCGAGCAGCGTGACCAGCCCTGTTCCCGTGTACTCAGGGTACAGGTCGATGGAGCCTGTGCGCAGCGCCTCGAAGCAGATCTGCGTTCCCGCCAGGTTTAACCGGCGATCCACGGTCAACTCCGTCCTGGCCTCCAGCAGGCGCGCGAACATCTCCGCCAGGAGTCGGTTCTCAGCGAAGTTCTTCGAACCCACGACGATGTGCTCGCCGGCCGCGGCCGATCCACAGACACATATCGCGAGTAGCACGAGGCCGAGGCGTTTCATTTCTCGATCTCACCCGTCATCGTCAGCAATGACCTCACATAGTCATCCGCCGGTTCGCGACGTAGCTCGTCCGGCGCCGCCGTCTGCAGTACGCGGCCGTCCTTCAAAACGGCAATGCGGTCGCCCAGTCGAAACGCCTCTTGGAGATCGTGGGTCACGAGGACGATCGTCTTGGCCAATCGTTGCTTCAGCTGCAGGAATTCGCGCTGGAGCTCCAAGCGAGTCAGGGCGTCCAGAGCGCCAAAGGGCTCGTCCAGGAGGACTACGGGTGGGTCAGTCGCGAGCGCCCTTGCGAACGCCACCCGTTGGCGCTGGCCGCCCGAGAGATGACGTGGGTACCGCCAGCGAAAGCTCTCGGGGGTGAGTCCCACCAGGGCAAGTAGCTCGGAACTGCGCGCTCGACGGCGTTTCGCTTCCCAGCCGAGCAACTCGGGGACCAGCTCGACGTTACGCTGGACGGTCCAGTGCGGAAGCAGTCCTCCTTCTTGTTGAACGTACCCCGTATGGCGACGCAACTCGATTGGATCGTGGTCGACGGCCCGGCGCCCCTCGATCAGGATCGTGCCCTCGGTCGGCTCTTCGAGTCGGTTGAACATCCGCAGTAAGGTCGTCTTGCCGCAGCCGCTCTCACCGATGAGAACGACCGTTTCCCCGGAAGCCACGGTGAGGTCGATACCACGTAGCGCATGGACCCCGCCCGGAAAGAGTTTCTTGACGGCTCGCGCCTCGAGAGCGGCTTCGTTCAGCCGTTGGGATGTGGGTTCCACCACGGTCTCCCGTCATCGAAGAGCCGATAAGCGTACCAGTGGTGGCGATGCCGACGCCGCTCACCTGCTCCATGGCCCCCCCGTCGCTCAGCTCCCGACACGTCCCTCGCCCCAGCAGCCTGCGTTGTCGATGACGTTTTGAGCTGCTTCGCCGAACGACTCGACAATCAGTCGGTAGTAAATCGACTCCTCTCTTGACCTCAGCATTGGGGAGAGGGAGGGGGCTGCGCCATCGCGCTTGAAGCTTCGGACCTCCTGGTGCCGCAGGGTGGTTTCAAGAGTATCCAGCGTACCGCTTCCTTGATCGAACTGCAGCTTCTCCCGCCACACGATCTCCTGCGGAAGCAGATCTTCAACGACGGTCCGCAGGATCCACTTGTCGACGACGGTCCCATCGGATCGCCGGTGCAGCTTCAGCTTCGGCGGGATCCCCTGGGCCAGGTGCACCATGTCCAAGTCGAGGAACGGCACGCGCCCCTCAACACCGTGCGCCATCGTCATCCTGTCGACCCGTTGGAGATTAACGTTGTGAAGTGCGGCCACTGAGCGCCGGAGTTCGGCCTGTAGCAGTTGCGCATCGGTAATCTGTCGATAGTAGTCGTATCCAGCGAAAAGCTCGTCGGCTCCTTCACCAGTGAGCACGACCTTGACGTGTTCAGAGGCCAGGCGGGAGCAGTAGAAACAGGGGATGGCGCTGCGCACGAGGTCCTGATCGAATGACTCAAGGTGGTAGAGAATGGTGCCGAGGTCCCGGCCAATCTCCTCGGGATCCAGAACGTACTCGTGATGCTCCGACCCGATGTATCGGGCGACGACGCGTGCCGCTTCGAGGTCTGAGGAACCCTCCGTTCCCACGGCGAACGTGTGAAGCGGCTGTAGGTGACGCGCGGCGATGGCGGCGACGATACTGCTATCCAGCCCACCGGAGAGGAACACGCCGACCGGGACGTCACTCATGAGTCGTTTCTCGATCGCCCGTTCGAGCGTCTCACGCAGGATCGAGCGCAGAACTTCGTCCGGGCGCTCACGCGGCTGGTACTCCGGCACCCGGTAGTACGGCAGAAAGCCACGTTCGAAGTCGTAGCAAGTCCCGGGCGGAACGGCCCGCACCTTGAGTTCCAGGTCTGTCAGAGCCTTGATCTCGGATGCGAAGAACAACACGGGGGCGGAGTCGTCCGTGTCATCGACCGTGTAGTAAAGTGGTTTGACTCCGAGCGGGTCGCGAGCGAGAAACAAGTTCTTGCCGTGTACAACGGCGATGGCAAACATCCCGTCGAGCTTGCGCACCATGGATGGGCCGAGCTCTTCGAACAGATGCAATACGCTCTCGCCATCGCTCTCCGTCTGAAACACGTGTCTCGACTCAAGATCGCTGCGGAGCTGCCGGAAGTTGTAGATCTCGCCGTTGGTGATGATCCTCTTTGAACGATCCTCGTTGGCGATCGGCTGGTCTCCGCCGTCCGGGTCGATGATGGCCAGACGGCGATGCCCCAGAGTGCCGCCACCCGCCAGGTCGACGATCGCTGCCGCGTCCGGTCCACGGTGGGCCAAACGGTCCAGCATCGACCGGACCGTCTCCACATCGGAGTCGCCCCAGGCACCGGCTATCCCGCACATAACCGCTCAATCACATTTCGGCCCTTCCGCATCGTCCGCCAGCCCACATAACCAATGAGATCTTCGGAATTCGGGCACGATGCGATCAGGTCGACCTCGCGGGCTTAAGGAGCGGCACACGGCCCGCCTCCCTGAGGTAAACGGATAGGCCATCGGGTTCGGGAGCTCGGTGCCTTCGGCGCTGCCAGCCGGCCGCTCGGTGCTCGCCCACACCTCCTAATATGCCGTTGTTGCGCGAGGCCTCCAAGAATCCTCCTTGAGGCCCGCTCGGAAAAAGTTTAGCGTACCAAAATTATCGCGGTGTCCGCAAACTTAGGGCCGGGAATCAGTGGGGAGCTCGACAGAAACCTAAACTTAATCCTGTCAATAATTAACCTGTATTCTCACCCTGATCTCGGTGCGCTAGGTTGACTCATCAGCTCATTTGTATTCTAATCTTTTTTTCCTATCGCGGTGGAAACCCCAGATGAATCAAGATCTGACCCCCGATGGCCGAGTGATCGCCGCCCTCCGGCGAATCGTCCGGGCCATCGACCTGCACTCCCGCCACCTGGCCGAGCGTTTCAGCGTGACCGGGCCCCAGCTGATCGCCCTCCAGGAACTGGCCCGCCTCGGCCAGGTTCCCGTCGGTATCCTTGCCAGGAGCGTTCATGTCAGCCATCCGACGATGACCGGAATCCTGGACCGCCTCGAGAAGCGCGCGCTGGTCCAGCGCACAAGAGACACCCAGGACCGCAGGCGGATAACGGCCACGGTGACGGCGGAGGGGCTCAAGCTGCTCGATAACGCTCCATCGCCACTCCAGGATCGTTTCCGGTCTGAGTTCTCCAAGCTCGAGGAGTGGGAACAGACCCACATGCTGGCCACGCTCCAGCGCATCGCGGCCATGATGGACGCCGTGGAGCTGGATGCCGCACCAGTGCTCACGACGGGTGTCACTGTCACCACGCCGATTCCACCAGAGTCGGGTCCACCGGAGTCCGTTGCGGAACCAGAGGAACAAGGAACCGCCGCCGGGCGGCAGACGGTCGGTGCCAACAACGATCCGAGGGAATGAACGATGTCGCAAGCCGCAACCATTCCTGATCACCGCGTGACAAAGACGGATGTCGCCCTGCCGCCTCCGGCGGTCTCTCTCAGCCAGGACCGGGAGTGGTGCGTCGTCGATGTGGGCGAGCGATGGAAGAAGATCCGCTTTCACGAATACGACGAGATCTACGCGATTCCGGGGCTGTACGAGACTCTCTTCTACGACGTCCTCAAGTGCAGCTCCCCGAGGAAGGTTCGGGAGATGCTGCAAGGCTGCATCCATGACGCTCGAGTCGCGCCCGGAGATCTACGGGTTCTGGATCTCGGGGCCGGCAATGGCATGGTCGGCGAAGAACTGGCCAGGCTCGGCGTTCGTCGCATGGTCGGCGTCGACATCATCCGGGCCGCCGCCGCGGCGGCGCACCGTGACCGCCAAGACCTGTACGACGACTACTTCGTGCTCGACATGACCTACATCTCGGATCATGATCTGCTCCGGTTTGAATCTCTCGAATTGAACTGCCTGACCTGTGTGGCCGCCCTGGGCTTCGGCGACATCCCGCCCGCAGCCTTCGCCAACGCATACAACCTGATCGCACGAGGCGGCTGGGTCGCCTTCAACATCAAGAGTGATTTCTTGAAATCGGATGATCCCTGCGGCTTCGCAAGCCTGGTCCAGCGCATGATCAATGGCGGCTTGATTTCCATCCATGCCAGACAACAATACGAGCACCGACTGGCCACCAACGGTGAGCCGCTGCTCTATGCGGCCTTCGTCGGTGTTAAGAATCACGACGTACCGGCCGCCTGGGAGTTGTGAGACTGCCCGGAGATTGCCCACTCCATAGGCCTAACGACCCTGCCGGGGTCTTTGGATGTCATTGACCCTCACCCCACCAGCGATCGACAAGCTCATAACCGAGCTGGAACACAAGCGTAGCCAACCCGGAGAGGTCTTTCGTCTCCTGGCTGATCCCTCCGGAGGGTTTGGGTTGCTCCTGGACACGCCGACCCCGGAGGACAACGTGCTCCGCCACGAGGGAACGCTGTTGCTCGTCGTGCACCCGGCGCTCGACGATCAGCTCGCGGACGCAGTGTTCGACGTGGGGCAAAGGGCCGACGAACCCGAGTGGGTGCTCGTCCGTGGAGGGGCTTTTACTTGAAGACGGCGGCGCGGTGCCTGCCGTACACCCAAGACAGACTCGGTGAAGTCATGATGGATCTCACAGTGGAGAGCGTCCGGTGAGATTTTCCGGCTCCTGAGAGGTGACTCCGGGGAATGCCCTGTTCTCCGATTGGGCTGGAGACATCCAGGTGGACATCTGTTTTTTCGGCGCTGTCAAGGGCATCCTCCCCCTATAATCATCGGTAGTCAGGAGGAGGATGCCCGATCAAGTTCTGAGTGCTGCAGAGGGCGGCGGACCGTGTCGCTTCCCGCGGCAAGGCCCGGGGGCATCAGGTGAAAGAACCAGCCCCGGGCGACCTACATGCGCAAGACGAAGAGGACACTCCGAAGTACACATGCGAAAGCTGCTCGGGCCACGTTTTCCTATTCATCCGCACCGCTGATGGGAAACGCACCATGCGTGAGCAACTCGACTGCGCATGCGAGAATCCAGAGGATCTGGCAGCCGTCCGGGAACTCGAAATCACACGAACGGTCAGGACCGTGGCCCGCCTCGGTTCAGATCACCAGCGTCAAACCGATGGAGGAGTAGGGACAGGGTTCCCGACGCCTCCACATCGGGCGGGTCTGAACGAATTAGCCACCGCTGAGGCTGATCCGGTGGAAAGAACGGATAAGAGCCGCGCAGCGACCCGCCCCCACAAAGCGGCCCCGGCACCGATAGACTTGAAGTAAAGCATTGAATCAAAATAACTTAGGCTGGTGGAGGCGGCGGGAGTCGAACCCGCGTCCGGAAGTCGTCTACCTGGGGCGTCTACATGCTTAGCTGCGTCTGAATTGCTCTCGCCGGCGGTCCCCAGATGCGGCAGAAGAACCGTCGGCCAGCCCTCTTGATCTCGCCTCCCCTCAGAGGGCGGTCGGGGGAGGCCAGCCGGTTACTCGGCGTCCTCGAGGCCTGCCACCGGCGGGGCCGGCCCCAGGACGTCGCTACTTCTTAAGCAGCGAAAGCAAGCTGACTGTTGTCAGTTGTGTTTTTCCAGCCGGATTAACGAGGTGAGACTGGATCCTCGGCATGCAGCCCTGGCTTCGGGGCTCCCGTCGAACCCGTTTCGCCCCCAGCAGATCAGGTGCGCGCCAGAACGGTCGTGCGATGCCTTCAATGTAACATCGCAACGCCCGCCTGGCAATCCTTCCGGTCCTCACCAGACGGCGGGAAAGGCGCGTTTCTCGGCCCTTGGCGGTCATGGCGAGGCCCGCGCCGCCCCCGCCGGCGCCAGCCTATGGCGGAGTCGGCCGAGGTCGCCGTTGATCTTGACCAGCGACAGCACGAAGCCGAACCAACCCCCCAGGGCGGTTCTCTCCATCGTCGCCATGAGGGCATCGGTGAGGAGGCCGAGGACCTTCATCGCCGTGCCGAATCGAAGCGCCTGCCGGGAGAACACAGCCAGAAGCGCCTGCACCTTTTCGGGGTCGGCGGTCCGGGCGATGTAAAGAGAGTAATCGAAGTCGACGTCGCGTCGGATGACCAGATGCCGTGGATCCGATCCGGGCACCGTCCGCCGGCCGACGAACCTCGCCGCCGTGACGGCCATCGTCACGGCCATGCGCACCGAGGCGAACGCCGCCGCCGCGTAGCGAAACGCCAGCCGGGCGAGGTTTTCGTCCCTGCGGTGACCTTCCGGATCCCTCGTGCGAGCAGCGACTTGAACCACCGCCAGGCCCGCTTCAGGCCGTCCCAGATCCTGCTGCCGACGGACCTGATCTGGTCCCGGATATCCCGCAAGACACCGGGGGTCGCCCGCGCAAGCGTTTCGTAAAGCCTCGCGATGCCGGCGCGGTCCGGGACCTTGTCGGCTTCCTCATGCAGTTCTTGCAGGCGGCGAAAGAAACGGCCCGTGATCGTCATCGCCGATCGGCGGGCCTCGGCATCCGTCTGGCCCGCCCCGCGCCAGAATTCATACAAGGCATGGTGGAGCGGATAACGCTCCGGCGTGGAAGGCAAGCGCCGCGGGTGCTCGAAATCCGCCCGGCCGCTCAAGAGCACATCGAATCCGTGCAGCCAGAGCTCGATCTTGGCGGTGCAGATGATGAACTTGCGCAGGAGTCGTCGCGCCTTCCCGCGCGCGATGTCGCGCGGGCGATTGAAGGCGAAGGCATCGTCGGCCCGGGTCATCCGCGCGGCGATGGCATCGTGATCGAACAGAACCGCGAGGGTCTCGGGTGACAACGCCGGCCGGAGGCGGCCCGGCGCCAGATCGAGCAGATCGGCGAGGAGCGCGAAGCGTTCGAGCGCGCTTTCGACTTTCTTGCCTGTCCTGGGGTGCCGCGAGCGGAGCAAGCCGAGGACATGCAGGCGCACCTGCGCCGCCCGTGCCAGGGCGGGGTTGGCATGGCCGCCCGAGAACCACCGGGCGAGGTCGTGTGGCGTCTCGAAGCTCAGAAGCTCCTCGAGGCTCTTCCAGGTCTCGCGCCCCACCCATCCGTCGACGGTGATGGCGGCCTCGGTCTGGAAGGCGCGGACCGCCCCGCGCAGCCTCGCATCGAGGGTCCCCGACTTGCTGTCTCTTCCCAGGTACCCCAGCAAGAAGAGCCGTGTCCGGATGGTGCGGATACGCGATGGGAACGTCGCTTCCTCGCGAACCTCGGCGCGCGTGGCGGGCAGCGGGCACAGTAGCCCCTGCGTGTCGGCGCGCCGGCTTGTATCCACCAGCGCGTCGAACCTCTCGCCCGGCGCGAGGCGCGAGAATTCCGGCAGGCGGAAGTTTTCGATGGACTCGGCCATGGAGGGCTACCCGAGGTCGAGCAGATCGTGAAACATCGCGAGCAGGCCTTCCCGCACCTTCCGCGCCGATTCGACGGCGTCGTTGTGGGCTTTGATCAGCCGCTCCGGCGCGGATTCGGCGAAGAACAGGTTGGTGTCTCCGTCGAACTTCAGCGTGGTCGCCGCGATCAGCCGGATGGATCCCTCTGTCTCGGTCTTGGCCTGCTCGATCAGCTTCTCCCAGTCCAGCACGTTGTCCTTGTCACCCGATCGAACCTGCGTGGTGAGCTCTCCGGTGAGCGTCTGCACCTGCAGCTCGCTCAGATCCGCGATGCCGTCGCCCAGCGTCCTGAACACGCCCATATGATCCCTCCCTTGTCGCACGCCGATGAGCGCCGGCCCGTCGCCGCGGGTCACCGGCTCGCTACTTGTGGGACAACCCGGTCTTGACGATCTCCCCCTTCCGGTTCCATCTCACGTGCAGGTCGGGGTCGTCCCCCCGGTGGAAGACGAATAGCTTGCGGCTCGGCTCACGCGAGAGGACGATGTCGAACTGCGTCGTCTGGTCCTGGGAGATGATCTCGGTGATCCGTCTTTCGGGGGCCTCGATGACCAGCGGATCCGGACGGTAGGCGACCAGGTCGCACGCCGACGCGCATTCGAATTCCAGGAAGTAGTCGTACCGCGGCTCGAGATCCCTCATGCGGATGAACGCCGTGAAGTGGTTCGGGTCGGAGCGGTTCTTGTGGCAGTGGACCACGGCCCGGGACGGTCTGCGCCGGCCGCGGACGATCGCCCCCAGCTTGACCACGTAGTCCTCGACCGGCCTGCCGTCCTCGTCCAGGAAGCGAAAATCCATCTGCGCGTAGCCGGGCCTTCGCCGGCGGGTCCTGCGCGTGTGGGCCGCCAGCTCGCCGCGCATCCGATCGTGGTCCGCCCGGGTCCGCACCCGCAGGCAGTCCAGGATGAGGCGCAACCCCAGATGGTTGGCGCGCGTGGAGCGCGAGGTGATGCTGTTCATGATCCCGTGCCCGGCGCCGGAATGCGTGTAGTCGGAAAGCGCGGCAAAGGGAATGTCCCGGATGGCTCCGACCAGCTTCAGCCCTCTCCTGCCCGGCGACAGCGTGAAGCGCTTGAAGTCGAGGTTTCCCGAGGCCACGCGGACGACCATGTCGGAGCCCGCCTCGTAGGCGCCCGGGAAGATCTTCGACTCGAAGAACTTCCTCTCGACCCGGTCGCCGATGAGGTTGAAGGGACGGATCCCTTTCCGGCGCCAGGTGGCCGGATCCAGCCATGCCTCGTTGATCCGCCAGGCGAAGGAGCTGCCCAGCTCCAGGGCGCCCAGCACCTTCCGGCCGGTCTCGCCCCGGTAGCGGGCCTGGGCCAGCATCGACAGGCCGTGATGCGCCAGGCGCGACCCGAAGTGCGGGCCGGCGAGAAACACGATGTTTCTCAGCGGCTTTCTCGCCGCGAACCTTCCGCTGTAATGCCGCGCGATCCACTGCTTGGCCACGAGAGCGCCGGTGCTGTGGGTGACGATGTGGAACGGACTCGCCCAGTCCGTCGCGAGCTCCGCCTGCAGGGCGCGGTGCAGGGCCCTGGCGATGTCGCGGATCTCGATGTCGTTTTCCAGCGAGACGTGGCGTCCCAGATGGATCGCGCGCAGATCGAAGCCGTGCTCGGCCAGTTTCTCGTGCAGCGCCTGGTAAGTGGTGGTTTCCTGCACCGACCAGCCGTGGATCAAGAACACCCGCTCGCGCATCGCATACCTTCCTCCGCCCGGCGGCCGCCCACCACCCCGCGGCGCGGGCCGGGCAGCCCACCGCGGCGTCCAGCGCTGGATGGAACCCCGCGGCACCATCTAACCACATGCTCCCGATCCACGAAAGCGACCGCCGAGTCCTGCGACCCGGCGCGCCACCCTGGTTCGCGTGATCCTTCTCCCCTTGGTCGGCAATGCCGGACGCCCACGAGCAGGTCGTCCCGACCCGCGTGCCGCGAAGGGCAGCAGCACGAGGGTTATACTCGAAAAGGCGGTTCACGCGATCTGGTATCCTCGTCGTCGCGGGGAAACGACGGAGGGGTGGCCCGGACGCCGACTCCCGAGGGGTCTCATGTCGATCGTCTCGCGAAAATCCCGGTACGCCCTGCACGGGCTGGCCTTCATCGCCGTCAGCTCGCAGGGCAAGCCGGTGCCTTACAACAAGATCCTCGAGTATCTGCGCGCCTACTCGCAGAACCTGTCGCTTTCGACCGGGTACATAGCCAAGGTCTTCCAGGAACTCTCCCGCGCGGGGTTCACGGCCGCGGTTTCCGGGCCCCACGGAGGGTACCAGCTCGCCCGGCCCGCCGGCCGGATCAGCCTCATCGACGTCGTCGAGGCCCTTGATGGCCCCCTTCTGACCGGCTGCTGCCTGCTCTCGGTGGGCGATTGCCCCAAGCAGAGCACGTGCGGTGTCCGCACGATCATTCAAGAGGCCGAGCTCGCGTTCTATCGCTTCTTCCAGCGCGAGACGGTCGCCACACTCGCCCGCAGGATGGACTTCCCCGTCCCGACAGGCCCGCCCAGGCCCAGGAAGCCCCCCGTGCGACCCCGCCGCCGCTAGCCCGGCGAAGCAGGGACCACCGCCCCGGCCCGCCCGCGACCCGGTGGGGGAAATTGCTCGCCCCGTTGATCGGGCTCCGAAAAACGCTTGCGGGCCGAGCCGTGGGTCTGTATATTGCAGATATTTCCTATCCTAAATATCTTAATTGGGGGGCAGAACCGCGCCGATGCCCATTCTCCGCCGATGGGAACCTCCGCAGAGAGTCCGGCGACCACGCGGCGCGGGCTCATCCATTCTCGCGCCCCGCAGCCGGTTCGTCTGCCTGATCGGGATCTTCACTCTGTCGGTGATGGCCGCCAGTGGGTGCTCTTCCCGGGGCGAGTCCGATCGGGCCGGACGGGGAGCCGGCCGTGGGGGAGTTGACGCCCCGGTGGCCATGCCGCCCGCGTCGGATGCCGGGGGGTTCACCGACGTGACCCTCGCCGCGGGGATCACGGCCCAGCCGCGGCTCACCCACGATGACTTGCGAAACATCGTCGAGGCGGTCGGATCCGGGGCCGCCTTCGCGGACCTGGACGGCGATGGGTGGCTCGACCTCGTCGTGCTCGGAGGAACGCCTTCCCCCGATGGGGACGGCGAGACGCCGCCCGACACCGTCCATCTCTACCGGAACGGGAAGGACGGGCGTTTCGAGGAACTCACCGCAGATTCAGGGGTTCCCCCCGACACGCGGGCGGTGGCTGTCGCGGTCGCGGACATCGACGGCGACGGGGATCGCGACATCTACTTCGTCGATCGAGGACCGAACCACCTGTTCAGGAACCGCGGCAACGGCACCTTCGACGACGTCACCGCCGAGGCCCACGTGGGCGATCAGGGTTTCGGCATCGGCGCCGTTTTCCTCGACCTGGAGCGAGACGGTGACCTCGATCTCTACGTGGCGAACTATCTCCGGTTCGACCCCGGAGAGACCGCCTACTTCGCCCCGGATGGATATCCCGGGCCCCTGGCCTACCGGCCCGAGAGGGACGTCCTGTACGTCAACAGAGGCGACGGCACGTTCGAGGAAGCCTCCGGGCGTTCGGGGATCGACGCTCTCGCCGGGCGCTCCATGAGCCTCGCCGCGGCGGACTTCGACGACGACGGTGATACGGACATCTTCGTCGCCAACGACTCGACCGAGAACTTTCTGTGGATCAACGACGGCTCGGGCCGGTTCACCGAGGACGGCCACACCGCCGGCGTGGCCCTGGGCGAGAACGGCGAACAGACCTCCGCCATGGCCGCCTCCGTCGGCGATGTCGATGGCGACGGTCAGCTCGACCTGGCGGTGTCCGACACCGCCTTCGGAGCTCTGTACCGCCGTCTTTATCCCGGTGTGTTCGCCGACGACGTGATGAGCTCCGGCCTCGGAAGGCTGGCCGGTCAATACGTGAGCTGGGGCCAGAGCTTCCTCGACATGGACAACGACGGCGATCTGGATCTTTTCCTCGCCAACGGCGGCCTGCACCACCTCGTCGGCTGGGAGGATCTTCTTCTGCGCAACGAGGGATCCGGCCGTTTCGAGGACGCCTCCGACCTGGCCGGCGACTACTTCGGCACGCGCCAGGTCAGCCGCGGATCGATCACCGGGGATTACGACAACGACGGTGACATCGACCTGTTCGTGACGACACTGAGCGGTAGACATTTCCTGCTGCGAAACGATGCGCCGTCGTCGCCCGGCTGGATCACGCTCGACCTCGCCGGCGCCCGGGGCCGCGATGCCTTCGGGGCCAAGGTGGAGGTCCGGATCTCGAACCGCACGATCGTCGCCGAAGCCCGGTGCCCGACCGCCTACCTCGGCCAGAGCGATCCCCGCCTGCACTTCGGCCTGGGCGCGGGAGTCGATCGGGTCGATCACATCGCGATCGTCTGGCCCGACGGCAAGAGGAGGGTTCTCGACGACGTGCCGGCGGGCCGCATCCTGCGCATCGAGGAGTCCGTCCGGTGAGCCGACCGAGCGCGCCGGCGCTCTGCCTGGCGGCATCCGGCCTCCTGCTCGGGGCCCTGGGGGTCTCGATCCCCTGGACGCCGGCAATGGCGCCCTCCGGCGACGGCGCCATGATCGTGACACAGGCGCCGGCGCGCGGCCGAGCAGGCCCGCCCTCGGCATCGCCGGCCCCGTGGGATCGTTACCCCCCCGGCAGCCGGATCGTGCTGGTCGATCCGACCGGCCACTCTCCCCGTGTTCGTGTCCTCTCAGGATCGCTGCCGGCGGCCGGGGCTCCCGACGTCTCGCCGGAGGCCGATGCGGTCGTCTTCACCGGACTGCCCAGAAACGAAGCGGGCTGGCACATTTACGAGGCGGACCTCTCCGGTCACCGCCTGCTCCGGATCACCCGCTCGGGCCGCGATTGCACCGACCCGGCCTACCTCGCGGGAGGCCGCATCGTCGCGTCCTGCGCGAACGGGCCGCCCGAGCCGGCCCGCACGGCACCGGCGACGTGGTCCCTTCACGTCATCGAGCGCGCGACCGGAGACATGCGAAGGATCACTTTCGGCCCCGGCTCGGCCCTGGATCCCACACCGCTTCGAGACGGCCGGATCCTTTTCTCCCTCCAGCAAGGGCCTGGCACGGGACGGCCGGCGGGCGGGATCGCCC
>JBHHZN010000022.1:0-14765 GCA_046758155.1 Acidobacteriota bacterium
GGACGGTGATTTCTTCAACGCCCCGGGCGGGCAGCCCCCACCGGCTCAGCCGAGCGGAATCAGCTTGACCTTCACCTCCCGCTTCTTCTCGTCGCGGACGACCGTCAGCGTGACGGTGGCTCCCACGTCGGCGTTCTCGAAGGCGTACATGAGGTCGTCGTTGGAATCGACCGGCTTGTTGTTGACCGCCACGATCCGGTCTCCCAGCACGATGCGCCCGAACCGACTCTGGCTGATCCCCTCGAGCCCGGCACGCGCGGCCGGCGAGCGCGGGGCGACCTCGTAGATGATGACTCCGTCCACATCGAGCCGGCGCGCCAGGGAATCCGGCAGCAGCCTCACGCCGATGCCCGGCTGGATCAACTTGCCGTATTCGATCAACTGCGGCACCAATCGACTCACGGTGTCGACCGGCACGGCGAAACCGATCCCGGCCGAGCCACCGCTGGGGCTGTAGATGGCGCTGTTGATCCCCACGATGCGGCCTGTCGAGTCCAGCAGCGGCCCTCCCGAGTTGCCGGGGTTGATGGCGGCGTCGGTCTGGACCACGTCGTGAATGGTGCGGCCGCTGGGCGAGGTCAGTTCCCGCCCCAGGGCGCTGACGACACCGACCGTCAAGGTCTGATCGAGGCCGAACGGATTGCCGACGGCCAGGACTCTCTGCCCCACCGCCAGGTCGGACGATCGGCCCAGGGGCAGCGGGACCAGGCGGCGCGCCGGTGCATCGATTGCGAGCACGGCCAGATCCTTCCCGGGGGCCACGCCGATGAGTTTCGCGTCCCACTCGGAATTATCCGCCAGGGTCACCGAGTAGGCGTTGCCGTCCTCGATGACGTGATAATTCGTGACGATCCTTCCCTTGTCGTCCCAGATGAACCCACTGCCCGTCCCCTTGGGGATCTGGAAAAGATCCAGGGAGAAGAAGTCACGCTGCAGGGCGAGCGTGGTGATGTAGACGACCGACGACGAGGCCCTCCGGAAGACCTCGATGTTGCGCCGCTCCTCCTCGGAGAGCCCCTCGGGAAGCGCGGGCATCGAATCGGGCGTGTTGACGGCCGCGGGAACGGTTGCGGGTGGAGCCGCGCCGGCCGAAGTGCCGGGGGGGGTGGTCCCGAGATGCTGGCCCGAGATGAAACCGACGCCGAGGGCCGCCAGGGCGAGAATCGATGTTCGTATGCGCATACCATGGCCTCCTCGATCACCGATTGTAACGATTCAGGATCGAAAAAGGGAAAACTTCTCCGGGGGTCTGGACGGGCGGGAAACGGACCACACCGGGCGATCTCGACGTCACCGTGCATCCACCGCCCCCTTTCCGCGCGGGGAACGGGCCCCCTCAGTCCTCGATCCAGTCGCAGATCGCCTCGATCGCGTGGAGAACACAGCCGCAATAGGTTCTCAGGAAATTCTCGCCGAGCGGCTCATCGCGGGGCAACACCTCGGCGCCGGCCAGGGCGCGCGCCCCGTCGAAATCGACATATGCCAGCCGCGCGGTGAGCTCCTCGGCCGGCCGGCCGAAAGTGCTGCCGGGCAGGAACGCCACACCGGTATCCTCGAGGATCTGTTCGCACAGGGCGGCTCCGGTCGTGATACCGCGCGCGCGCAGCCGCTCGGCGTGGGCAGAGAAGTCCGGGAACAGGTAGAACGCCCCCGTCGGTTTGTCCACGATCACAGCGGCCCGGTTGAGCCGCTTGGCGCACCATCGTCCGAGGGCCCCCAGGATCCGGCGCGAGTACCAGAGATACCTCTCGATACGGATCCCCCCCTTGAAGGCCCGCACGGCCGCGTACTGGATGGGCGCCGAGGTCGACGTGTACGCCTCGCTGGCCACGGACGACATGGCCTCCAGCAGCCACGACATCGAGCGCGGGAAAGTGAAAGTCCCCAGCCGCCACCCGCCGGCGCCGCACCATTTGCTCAATCCGCCACTGACGATGGTGCCCTCCGGGTAAAAGCGCGCGATCGAGACATGCTGATTCTTGTGATGCAGCTCCCCGTAGATCTCGTCCGACAGCAGCACCACACGGTACTTGCGGGCCACCGTGGCGAGAGCTTTCAACTCGTCATGCGTGTAAGTGCCTCCGGTCGGATTGCTCGGGTAGTTCAGCACGACGATGCGCGGCCGGTCGGGATCCTCGGCACAAAGCTCGACGAACTGCCCGGGCGTCAGCTTCCATCCCCTCTCACGGGTCGTCGGGAGCCAGCGGATCTGGCGGCCCACGATCCGTGCCTGCGGGGCGTAGGAAACCCAGGCCGGGGTCGGGATGACGAGATCGCCGTAATAGACGATCTGCAACAGGAACATCAGCTCCTTGGAGCCGGGACCGATGAGGACGTCGTCCGCCGAGCAGGCGATCCCCTGTGTTCGCAGGTGGTAATCGGCCACCGCCTCTCTCAGCTCCGGAAGCCCCCGGACCGGCAGATATGCCTTCTGGTGCGCGTTCGCCTGCAACTTCTCGATGACCGGGCGTGGCACCGGGAACGGCGACTGGCCGAGCCCGAGCTTGAATATCTCGCGTCCCTGCTGCCTCAGCACATCGGAGCGATCGTTGATCGCAACCGTCGAGGAGATCCCCATTCCTCGAATGTTGAGGTTCAGATGAACTTCCGGGTTACGGGTTTTCGCGCGTGCCATGGAAAGGCTGCTGTCGGCGCCGACCGGAGACGAGTCGGCGGAACCGGGTCACTCCCATTCGACATGTCCGAACATCGCCGCGCGTCTGCGCGCCCCCTGCGGCTGCCCCCAAGCGGGCGCGCGCCCCGTTTTGCGAATCACGTCCATCGACTCGGAGAAGAAAAACGATCGGCGCCCCAGCGCCGGCTTCAGATCGTTCAACCAGGTGGCCTCGTCATCGAACCGGGCGAAGAAGGGGCGGTTGATCCATTTGGGATCCCTGGCTTGCAGGAACTTCAAGACGAAGACCTTCTCATCGCCGATCTCGGTCACACCGTCCAGAAGAACCTTGCCGGGCGTGGCGGACATCGACGGTCCCCGCACTGTCCGCGCCAGGCCGGAAACGCGCCGGTACGCCTTGGTGAAGATCTCGAACGCCCGCGCCAGCGGTACCTCGAAGTAATTCTTCGGGCCGGTGTCGCGCTCCACGAACATGTAGTACGGCACGGCGCCGACCCGGATCTGTCCCTGCCACATTTCGGCCCAGGTGCGTGGGCTATCGTTGACGTGGTGAATCAGCGGCGCCTGGGTTCGCACCGTGGCGCCGGTTCTCAGGATGCGCCGCACGGCGACCTGGGCCGCGCTGGTCTCGAGCTCTCTCGGGTGGCTGTAGTGGGCCATGATGGCCAGATGACGCCCCTTGCGCCGCACCTCCTCGAACAATCGCAGCAGATCATCCGCGTCGGGGTCGCTCAGGAAACGATACGGCCAGTAGGCCGGGGCCTTGGTTCCGAACCGGATGCTCACGAGGTGATCGATATCCGCCGCCAGCAACGGCTCGACGTAGCGGCGCACGACGGACGTCTTCATGATGAGCGGGTCGCCTCCCGTGAACAGAACGCTTTGAACTTCCGGATGCGACCGGATGTACTGGGCCAGCCCTTCCGCTTCGTGGCTCGCGAACTTCAGGTCATCCATCCCCACGAACTGCGCCCAGCGAAAACAGTACGTGCAGTAGGCGTGGCATGTCTGCCCCTGGCTCGGGAAAAACAGGACGGTCTCGCGATACTTGTGCTGCATTCCGCGGATGGGGACTCCATCCAGTGAGGGAACGTTCAGCTCGATCTGCTTGGCCGGGTGGGGATTCATCCGCAGCCGGATCTCGCGCACGACCGACTGGATCCTCTGCGCCTTGGCCCCCGAGCGCACGAGATCCAGCATCCGGCAGAAATCCTTGCGCTCGAGCATTCCCTCCTGGGGAAAGGTGAGCTGGTAGATCGGATCGTCGGGGATGTTCGTCCAGTCGATCAGCTCGTCGGCGACGTACGAGTTGACGCGGAAGGGAAGAACCGCCGAGACCGCCTTCATCGCGAGCAGCTCGTCGGGATCGAGGCACTTCAACTGCGGGATGCGATCGATATCCTTGCGCGTGAACGCGCGGTACTTCCTCGGTTCGATGCGCCGTCTGGCCGACATCGCGACCCCTTTCGTTTCCGGTTGGCAGGGGCGGTGCGCATCAGGCGTTCCCGACGGGATCGCGTCAAGACGAGTCCCCCGCAAGACGAATGCTTGTGGGTCAAGTTTAGGTACTCCTCGATGAAGGGTCAACCACTCGCCATGCCGCCGATGGTCCGGCGGGTCGATGCAACCCGTCCGGTGGCTGTGGGACCAGCCTCCCGGGCACCGCGACCGGGGAGAAGGCCGGGCGCCGCCGGTGGGCTTGCGCTCCGCGCGGCAAACGTGGAAACTTCCAGGGCCGCATGAAACGGCCTGCTTCGTGGAGCACTCGATGCCGGACCGGAATGGCCCCCTGTGGACTCCATCGCCCGAACGGATCGCCCGGGCGAACATGACGCGCTTCATCCGGTTCGTGCGCAACGGCCCGGCTCCCGGGGTGAACGACTACGCCTCGTTGTACCACTGGTCGATCGCATCGCCCGAGCTGTTCTGGCCGGCGATCTGGGATTTCTGCGGGATCCGCGCCGAACAGCACGGCGCCAGCGTGCTCGAGGAGCCGGACCGCATGCCCGGTGCGCGGTGGTTTTCCGGCGCGCGGCTCAACTTCGCCGAGAACCTTCTGCGCTTCGCTGACCAGAGGCCTGCCATCAGCTTCCGTGCCGAGGACGGCACGCGCCGCCGACTCACGTACCGCGAGCTGCACGAGGAGGTCTCCGGCCTGGCCCGCGCCTTGCGCGAGACCGGCCTGCGCCCGGGCGACCGGGTCGCCTCGTTCATGCCGAACATTCCCGAGACGCTGATCGCCATGCTGGCGGTCACGAGCCTGGGCGCGACGTGGTCGTCCTGCTCGCCCGACTTCGGGCTCAGCGGCGTGGCCGACCGGTTCGAGCAGATCCGCCCCAAGATCCTTTTCACGGCCGACGGGTACCGGTACAACGGCAAGCGTTACGACTCGCTTGAACGCGTGCGCGGCCTGGCGGATCGGCTCCCGGATCTGGAGAAGATCATCGTCGTGCCGTATCTGGATCACCAACCCGACATCTCGAGAATCCGTTCCGCGGTGGCGTCCACGGCGTTCGCCGCCCGCAGCTCCGACGCGATCGACTTCGCCCCCCTGCCCTTCGACCACCCTGTTTATATCCTGTTCTCCTCCGGGACGACCGGGGTCCCCAAGTGCATCGTCCATGGCGCCGGGGGCACTCTGATCCAGCACCTCAAGGAGCTGGTCCTGCACACCGACCTGAGACGCGAAGACACGATCTTCTACTTCACGACGTGCGGCTGGATGATGTGGAACTGGCTGGCCAGCAGCCTGGCGGTCGGCGCGACCGTTCAACTGTACGACGGCTCGCCCATGCACCCGGACCCTGGGACCTTGTGGAGGATGGCGGCCGAGGAGGGGGTGACGATCTTCGGCACGAGCGCCGGCTACCTCGCGGCTCAGGAGAAGGCCGGCGTCCGGCCAGGCCGGGAATACGACCTCGCGGCCCTGCGTGCCGTCCTGTCGACCGGCTCGCCTCTGGCCCCCGAGGGGTTCGACTTCGTCTACCGCGACATCAAGCGCGACGTGCAGCTTTCCTCGATCTCGGGAGGCACGGATATCATCTCTTGTTTCGGGCTGGGAAACCCCATAGGGCCAGTTTATCGCGGCGAGATCCAGACGCGCGGCCTGGGCATGAAAGTCGCCGTCCTGGACGATGCGGGCCGGCCCCTGCGAGGAGTCAAGGGAGAGCTGTGCTGCCTGGCGCCCTTCCCGTCGATGCCGGTCGGCTTCTTCGATGATCCGGGAGGCCGCCGGTATCATGCGGCGTACTTCGAGCGCTTCGAGGACACATGGGCCCACGGCGATTACGCCGAGCTGACCGACCACGACGGACTGATCATCTACGGGCGTTCCGACGCGACGCTGAACCCCGGCGGTGTGCGGATCGGCACGGCGGAGATCTACCGCGTCGTCGAGAAGATCCCGGAGGTGCTCGAGTGCATGGCGATCGGCCAGGCCTGGGCCGAAAGCACGCGCATCATCCTGTTCGTCGTGTTGAAGACGGGATGCCGGCTCGACGACACCCTGCGCGAGACCATCCGCCGCCGCCTGCGCACCGAGGCCTCCCCGCGTCACGTCCCCGCCAAGATCCTCCAGATCGAGGAGGTCCCCCGGACCATCAGCGGCAAGATCGTCGAGCTGGCGGTGACCGATGTCATCCACGGCCGACCCGTCAAGAACCGCGATGCGCTGGCCCGTCCGGAAGCCCTCGACCAGTTCCGTGATCTGCCTCAGCTTCGCGAGCCCTGAGCCGCCGGATTCCCCGGGATGCGGCTCCTGGCCGGCCGCTTCCGGGGCGCGTCGGTCTCGCCCGGGGGTGCCCTTGGGTACGAGTGCCCCTGGGTACGAGTGCCCCTGGGTACGAGTGCCCCTGGGTGCGAGTGCCCTTGGGTGCGAGTGCCCTTGGGTACGAGTGCCTCCCGGGGCCTTGTGCCGGCGGCTCGTGCAACCTTTTCGCCGCGGGAGACGTCGTACAGTTGGATTCGATTCCTGGAGTAGACACCCATGCGCATTGCCCATGCCTTTCTGGCCGCTTCGCTTCCCCTCACCCTGGCGCTTGCCCAGCCCGCCCTCGCCGAGTCCACCAAGACGCTGCACCTGGAGATGGACCCCGGGAGCGGCTTCGCGGTGGAGAACCTGGCTGGCACGATGACGATCGGTCCCGGGAACGGCTCCAAGGTCGCCGCCACCGCCACGGTGCACGCCGAGGACGATTCCCTGATGGACTCCGTGCGCTTCGAGCAGGTCCGGGGCAAGAACGGAAGACCCACCATGCGGGTCGTCTACCCCGTCGGCGAGCATTCCACGTTCCGGTACACGGGAGGCGGCTCGGACGGCGGCTCTTTTCTGGGACGCCTGTTCGGCGGCAACTCCTCCACGTCCACGACCTATGACGGTGAGCGGGTGAAAGTCAGCAGCAACAGAGGCGTCCTGCTGTACGCCGACGTCGAGGTGCGGCTGCCGTCCGGCGGGGTCGATGGATTCTTTCGCAACGTCATGGGCAAAGTCCTGGCGCGGGATGTCGAAGGCACGTTGTCGTTCGACTCCGGCAGCGGCGACATCGCGATCGAGAACGTCTCCGGAATGATCTCGGCCGACACGGGATCGGGCGAGGTGAAAGCCGAGCGGATCAACGGGAGCTTCAAGGGCGACACCGGCTCCGGCGACATTCACGTGGTCGATTTTCATGGCGAGGCCATCAACTGCGACACTGGCAGCGGCGACGTGAGAATCGAGTCGGCGCGGGCGCGCCTCATCGAGGCCGACACCGGGTCGGGCGACATCCGTGTGGAGGACAGCGAGACGCGGGAATTCGAGGCGGACACCGGCTCGGGAGACGTCTACCTGGAAACCGAGGGATCCCTCCTCGAGAACGTCTCGGCTGATACCGGCAGCGGCGACGTCGTCCTTGTGCTCGGCCCCGACGCCTCCTTCGAGGCGCGCGGAGACATCGGCAGCGGCGACATCATCAGCCACTACTCCGATGCCGAGGCGATCGTCCACCGCCGCGAGGTCATCGGCTACCGCCGCGGCGACGCGCGCACACGGATCAGGGTCGACACCGGAAGCGGCGACTTCGTCATCAAGCCGGGTCGCTAGAAGACACCAACGGATCGCGGGGTCGGACCGGGGCTCTGCGCGGCATGTCCGCAGGAGGATCACCCTTTCCCGGCTCCTCCCGGCGTGTCCGCATGATGCCCCTTGTAGCTCCGCCTGGCGCGGCTCTGTTTCTCCTCGAGACCGGACGAAGCGCACCCCACCGCCTGCCTGCTGATCGTGCTCTGGATGGCAATCCCCACGGCCGCGACAATGATTCCTCGTGTCGGTTTCCCGGGCTGCTTCCCATGTCGCGCACCGTCCTGACAGACCCTCCGGCGGGACCGGCAGAGGAGGCGACCGCTTGTGCGCTCCCGCTGGACGGCGCGTCGGCAAGGTCCATCCCGGAAAGGAGAGCGCGTACTTCGCTGCATTCCGGTGCTGAGCGGATCGGAATCGGGGGGAACCCCCTGGCCGGCGCCGGCCCGTGAAGCGGGAGGGCATGTATACTGCTCGGCCGAAAACACTCCACGGCACTCCGGGCTGGCGGCTCGAGGTTGCGCGCCCGCGCGAAAAAGGACAGGCGGCATCGCACACCGGTCGAGCAGTGGGAACGGCGGCGCGGGCGCGCGCCGATCCGAGGGTGCCGGGTGGTCGGCCCCGGCGGGTCGACCGGTCGATCCGAGGGAGGACAGCATGCGATCAACGATACTGTTGTGGATGAGGCTTTCCTTCCCGCTCGCGCCGGTGGGAGCCGGCCTGCGGATCGCTTCCCTGCTGGCGGCTTGCGCCATCTTCGCCTTCCTGCCCGTGCAGGCAGCCTCAGGATCGAGTCTTCTCATCGAGAACGTCACCGTGATCGATGGAACCGGCAGACCGCCCATCCCGGGCGCATACGTTCTGATCCGCGACGGACGTATACAGCGGGTCGGCCGAGGCGGCCTCGACGTGCAGGGGTCCGCGCGGCGCATCAACGGCACGGGCAAGTTCCTGATCCCGGGCCTGATGGATGTGCACGTGCACATCCGAGGCGCCTTCGAGAAAGACAACGGCAAGAAACCGGACGAGATCGCCGGCATACGGGCGCTGCACGGTTACCTCTACTCCGGCGTCACCACCGTCCTCGATGCGGGCAATGACCCCGACTACATCTTCGGGCTGCGCGCCAAGGAGCGCGCAGGCGCGCTCACGGCGCCGCACATCCTGGCCGCCGGCGGCATCATCACCGTGCCCGGCGGGCACGGCGGATTCACCCCCTCGACCTTGATTGAAAGCTGGCCACAGGCACGGCCGGTGCTCGACGCTCACATCGCGCTCGCGCCCGACATGGTCAAGTTCACCTACGACGAGCGTAACTGGGGCACGCGTCCCCTCATCCCGCTTCTTCCCCTCGATCTCATGCAGCACGCCATCGAGTACTTCAATGATCACGGCCTGCGGACCACCGTGCACACCTCCAACGAGATCCGCGCCCGCGAAGCCATATTCGCAGGCATCGACACACTGGCGCACCCGATCATCCAGAGCCCCGTGAGCGACGGTTTCGTGGCGTTGATGGCGGCCAAGCAGGTGCCGATGGCGTCCACCCTGACCATCGGCGAGGGATACATCCGCCTGGTCGAACATCCGGAGTACCTGGACGGTCCCCTTTACCGGGCGGTGTTTGAGCCGGAGGAGATCGCGCGGCTCAAGACGCAGGTTCGTGACTCATATGCCACCCGCCCCTGGACCACGTGGATGAAGGTGATGACGCCGGTGGCGCAGGAGAACCTGCGCAGGATCGACGCGGCAGGCGGCATCGTGGCCCTCGGCTCCGATCAATCGAACGGGCCGGCCTCGCACCGCGAGCTCGAGCTGCTGGTCGCCGGCGGCATCTCCACGCTCGATGCCATCCGGATCGGGACGCTCAACGCCGCTCTGTTCCTGGGCAAGCAACGCGAGACCGGATCGATCGAGGAGGGCAAGACGGCCGACCTGGTCCTGCTGGACGCCGACCCGGTGGGAGCCATCGAGAACGCGAAAAAGATCTCCCTTGTCATCAAGGATGGACGCATCATCGACCGCTCGGCCCTCGATCTGCCCGTCAACCGCTGAGACGATTCCGGGCCCGTCCCGGCGGGAAGAAGGCCCTCGTCGGGACCTCGTCGCCGGGCGACCCCCTCGAAGACGAGCCGCCGCGGGTTGCCGAGCCCGCGACCGATGCGAAAACCCCGACACCGCACGACTGGCATCGATCGTTCGAACCGGAGATGACCGACTGCCGTCACCAGTGGTGAGGGTACTCCTCGGGGCCGCACGGCGGCCCCGACGCGGATCACTCGACGCTCGCGGGTCCCCCTCCTCCACGCCGCGAATACTCTCCTGGTCGGAGGCGTTACCTCGTGGTATGAAGGAGGTATCTTCATCCGGCACCCAGCGCAGGAGGTTCCCCATGTCCCGATTCGGCCTGATCTTCGCCGTGGTCCTCGCCTCGAGCGCCGCCGCAGCCACGGCATCCGCGCGCGGCATCTGTGAAGATCTCGAAGTGGTCGCCACAACAGGACAGCAGGCCGCCGACCTGCCCGAGGGGATCGTCTACCAGGGTTTCGTCGACTTCGATCTGAACGACAGGGGCCAGATGACCTTTCGCGCCTTCCTGTCGGGCGATGGCGTGACGTTTCATGACGACGGCGCGGACTTCCTCGCCGAGGGGGGTACAGCCCGGCTGGTGGCTCGCGATGGCGATCAGGCCGCCGGGTTACCGCCGGGAATCATCTACCAGGGGCTATCCTGTTTTCACTGCGATCTGCCCCCGATCGCCGGCCCGCGGATCAACAACGCCGGCCGGGTCGTCTTCACGACTCTCTTGGACGACAGGCGCTTCAATCCTCTCGGCGCCGGCGAGGGGATGTTCAGCGATGTCGGCTCCCGCGCGATCGATCTCGTCGTCCGGAGCGGCGACTTCCTGCCGCTGGAGGCCGGAGCCGTGAGGATTCAGCATCTTCCGATCGAGCCCGGTCGGGTTCTCCTCGCGGAGACGGGAGACGTGGCCCTGGTGGTCGGGGTGAGCGGGCTCGAGCCACTCGACCTGCCCCCCACCGCGATCCTGACCGGCCGCCCGGGCGCGCCCGGCCGGCTGGCTGTCGTCGCCCACTCCGGCCGGCAGGCACCGGATCTGCCCGAGGGGCTCATCTACCGCTCTCTGACACTGCTCGGCCTGACTACCCGAGGCGGCGTGATCTTCTCGGGAGGCGTCACCGACGTGATGGACCCACGCTCGCCCGTCGAGCTGGATCTTTTCGGCGGGCGGCGCGATCATCCCCGCTTGCTGGTCAGGCAGGGCGACCGCGCGCCCGGGCTTCCCGACGGGGTCATCCTCCGGGACCTGGGCCGATTCTCCCATCATGGGGTCCGGGCGAACAGGCGTGGAGACCTCGCCATCACCGCCGGGCTGGATGGGCCGGGGATCGTCGAAGGCGATAACGATTCCGCGATCTTCGTCGGGAGCCCCGACTCGCTCGAGCTCCTCGTGCAACGAGGCGATCAGGCGGCCGGCTTCCCGCCCGGCACTTTTTACACCCGCCTGTTCCCCGCCGTGATGAACAATCGCGGCCGCGTCGCGTTTCCGGCCTCCGTCGATACATCCTCCGGCTCAGGGACCGGCGACGATGCCATCTTCTCGGATGTCGCAGGAGCGCTGGATGTCGTCGTCCGCGAGGGCGATCAGGTGCCGGGGGAGGCGGAGGGGACCACCTTCGGCCAACCGGGATGCTGCGGAAGGGCATTCGATGTCCTTCAGATCGATGATGCGGGGCGGATCTTGTTCGAGGCGGCCATCGCCGACGGCTCGAGCCGCCGTGGCCCTTTTCTTGCCGGACCCGATGGCCAGATTCTTCCGCTGCTGCGTCCCGGCGATCCGATCGTGCTCGGGGACGGCACCGTTCGGACCGTCGTGCGGATCGGACACGTCGAGCTGACCGCCAAGGGGTGGATCGGCGTTCACGTCGGGTTCCATCAAGACTTCCACCCGCAGGCCCTTCTCGTCGGCCGCGCCGACTGCAAGGGCGCCTCACGGCGCCGGTAGCCGCTCCGCGCGGGGCCCCTCGATCACCAAGGATGCACGGGCCGGTTCAGGAGAGCGGCTGGAGATCCTCGAAGAGCCGGCTGAAGGCGAGCGCCGTCGTCTGATCCGAGAGAGGGAAGCTTCGCTCACCCGCGTGGACGATGAAGGATCGATCCAGGTGGTGGCGTTGACTTCGAACGCCCGCGCGAGCTCCGCGCCGTTCCAGATCTGCCCGTGGCAATGCGCCAGCATGCTACAGAACCGGTCGAGGGTCACCGAGGGGATCCGGATGCCGAGCTGAGGGATATCTCTCACGAGAAAACTCCGGAGGAACCCTCTTCTCCACTCGGCGCTGTCTCGTGTCGAGGAGGCGAGAAAGAAGCGGGGAGAAGGCCCCTGCAGCCGGGACTGTCCTCGAGGGCGGCGGGGATTCGTCCCGCATCCTCTCAGTACCTGCCGGCCGCTCGTTCCTTGGCGGGGAGGATCTCCAGGCAGGTGGTCCACCAGCCCGTCCGGATCGTCTCGACGAACTCCCGCGGCAGCGACTCGGCGGCCATCTCCCGCGCGAGCCGCTCGTGGTCGTACGCGACCGGGATGAAGCGCGCTTGCGGCACGGCGTTGTCCCCCGCAGCCTCCAGGATGCAGAACCAGACGGCGGTCGACCCGTCGTTGGCGGGACGTCCCAGCGCTCCGGCGTTCACCACGCCGCGGCCCGGCTCGATGAACCAGCTCCAGTGCAGGCCGGTGTGAGTGCACACGATGAGGTCGGTATCGTGATCGCGCAGCAGCCGGCGGATGAACGGCTCGGGGGTGGTGCTGCACCAGAGGAACTCGTTGACGCGGCGCGGGGAACCGTGGCACAGCAGGACCCGCCGGCCGCCCATCGTGAGCCGGATGTGCCGCGGCAGCGTTCCCATCCATCGCGTGTGCTCGGGCGAGGTCCGCGAGCGCGTGTATTCGTACGAGATCTGCGCGTACTTGTTGTCGCGCGGATCGGTGTAGCCGCACCCGCAGTCATCGGCGCCCGAGGCGAGCGACTCCTCGTAGTTGCCGCGGATCGCGGGCAGTTCGCCCCGGCGGATGATCTCGAGGGTGCGATCAGGGTGGGGCCCGAAAGCACCGAAGTCGCCCAGGGCGATCATCGCCTCGACCCGCGCGGCCTCGGCGAGTTTCAGCGCCTTCTCCAGCGCGATGTAGTTCGAGTAGACGCCTCCGAACAGCGCGATGCGCCGGAAGTCCCCCAGCTTACGCGTTTCCTTCATGTCGTGCATGACAGCCCCAGCCGGTGACAGGTGAAACACGCCCGGTAGCTCAAGGTGAAGGGCCGCAGGGTGTCGGCCAGGCTCGTTCCCATGCGCGCCGCGGGGAAATCGATCAAGATGGGGCAGACGAAGACGCCCTGCGACGTGACCATCCGTCCCGAGGAGCAGACGAGACCGCGCGCCTGCTCGGACGAGACGGAGCACCCCGCGAGCGACTCGCAGTCCTCGTAGGCACGTGATCGACTCTCCTCGGCGCCGAGCCTCAGCAGCGGCAGGATCTTCAGACGAGGGTGCTTCAGGCCGATACCGGCCAGCATCTCCAGAAAGCGCTCACGCCCCTCGCGCGAGCCGGCGCCGTCGCACGCCTCGGACACGGTGATCACCGGCGCGAGGCCGACGCGGGCCAGATCGGTCAGGCAGCGCATCACCCGCTCGAATGTCCCGGCGCCCCGGATCGGATCGTTCGTGGCGGCGTCGTAGCCGTCAATCGACACCCGCAGATCGAGGCTGTGGCGGGAGGCGTCGGCGAGCTGCTTGAGACGCTCGGCCATTCCGTTGCGGATCAGAAGGCCGTTGGTCAGCACGGTCGCCGGGCCCTGCCGCAAGGTCGCCTCCAGCATCGCCAACAGATCGCGGTTCATGAACGGCTCGCCGCCCGTGAAGTAATACTCCCTGACCCCCAGCGATCGGGCCTCGTCGAGAAACCCCAGGACCGTCTCGAGCGAGAGCATCTCGTGGGAGTGGTTCTTGGGCGTGCACGAGATGAAGCAGTGCGTGCAGCGCAGGTTGCACAGCGTCCCGGCCACCTGGAACCAGACGGTGTCCAGGTCGAAAAGCGGCGCCTGCGGGAAGGCCCTGCCGGTCGTGCCCGCGGATGCCGACTCACCTCTCATAGCCGCTCCATGATCATGTCGAGCTGCGCAAGGCCGGTCTTGATGAGGAAGCTGCGCGCCCGGCCGTACGCCTTGGATCCTATCAGGTGAAACCCCGGCTCGCCGGAATCGAGATCGGCGGGACTGACCTCCGGGATCGCAAGACAGTCCCGCAGATCAGCCAGAGCGCGGGCGAGCCTCGCGCCGCCTTGCGTGACCGGCGATGTCTCGATGGCCAGTTCCGAGAGAAAGCTCAGGTCGGGACGGTAGCCGGTCATCGCCACGACGGCGTCGAAGGTCTCGCGGCCTCCCACCGTGAACGTCACCGCGAGGCGCCCCTCGACGCGCCGGAGCGCCTCGACGCTCGTGCGGCGGCGCACGGCGAGGAAGCCGGGAGGATCCTGCGCGAGGTCGTTCGCGCGCGACGCGATCCGCCGGCGTTGCGGTAGCGGGTCACCGGCCACCTCCTCGCACGGCCTGCGGTGGGCCGACCGCGTGGCCCAGGTGACATGGGTTGCGGGAGAATCCGCCACGAGCCCTTGCAGCATCAGCAGGGCGTTGGCCGCCGAGTGACCGTGGCCGATCAGCAGCACGCGCCGGCCGGCCAGCCCGGAAAGCCGGTCGTCGAGTTCTCCCAGGTACCGGATCAGGCCGCCGCCGAGGGCCGTCTCGCCGCACGCCGGAAGACCGCCGAGGCCCAGGGGGTTGGGCCGATCGTAGACGCCCGATGCGTCCAGCACGGCATCGGCCTCATGGTAGCGATCGCCTTGCGGCCCGCGCACGAGGAGGCGAAACGGCCGCTCGAAGCGCAGGGGATGCCCCGGCAGATCCGAACGCAACAGGCCGGCACGGCCGACGGCCAGCACGCGATGGCCGGTGAGCACGCGGCCTTGCAGCACCGGAGAGTCGGCCAGCGGCTGCAGGACGAAGCGGCGCT
>JBHHZN010000023.1:0-14586 GCA_046758155.1 Acidobacteriota bacterium
TTCGCCGTGCAGGACTGCTGCAGGTCGGGCGCTGGGGAGCGGACGACCTCGTACAGCGTCGCCCCCGGTTGCGCCGTCCAGCTCAGCGTGGTCGCGTCCAGGAAGACCGCGTCGCCGGCGATCTCGTCGATGATGCCGAAGCCGTAATCTCCAGGGCACTGGTTGTCGATGGTGTCATTGGTCTCCAGGGCGTCGGGATGGATCGAGCTATCCAGGTCGTCGCAGTCCTGTCTGTTGCCGCCCTGGCAGGCCGGGTCGGCCGGTGAGCCGTAGCCGTCCTGGTCGCGATCGAAGCAGGGATCGCCGCAGTCGGGGATCCCATCGCCGTCCGAATCGGCCGAGCAGTCCGTCGTGCAGGCGCTGAAAGAGTCGTTACAGTCCGGGCCGACGCAGGCGGGCCCGGTTCCGTACCCGTCCGCATCGGCGTCCACGCAGCTGTCGGCGCAGTCGAGGATGCCGTCGAGGTCGGCATCGGCCGTCTCGAGGGGGAACCCGGCCACGCCGTCGCAGTCGTTGTCCTTGCCGTCGCAGACCTCCGGGTTGCCGGGGTAGATCGCCGGATCGAGGTCATCGCAGTCGCCCGAGCAGACCGAGAACGGATCGCCGTCCATGTTGTGGTCATCCGGCGTCGAGGCGTCGCAGTCATCGTCGATCCCGTTGCAGGTGGTCTCGGTGTTGCCGGGGAACACCCCCGCAGCGGCGTCGTTGCAGTCGGCGCAGGCGACCGAGCCGTCGCCGTCCAGATCGATCGTCTCCCCGGGGAAATCCGCCAGGCTGTTGCAGTCGTCGTCGATCCCGTTGCAGGTCTCCGAGGCCCCCGGATAGATGGAGGCGTCGGTGTCGTCGCAATCGCCTCCGCCCGTGATCCCGAGCGCCGGGTCACCGGCCCAGGGGCCGCATTCGACATAGCCATCGCCGTCATCGTCCACCTCGTCCGGAGGGACGTTCTCCGCCGGGCCGCCCGTGAGGCAATCATTGTTGAGGCCGTCGCAAAGCTGCGGCGCGCCCGGGTGAACGGTCGGCGTGGTCCCGTCGCATCCATCCGAGACGGTGATCACCGTGTCGGACGGCACGCCGTCAAGACGCGTCATGCCGCCTCCCGGCCACTGCACCGTGACGCTATCCACGAGGGTGTCCTGTCCGAGGCCGAAGTGGGCCTCGGCGGGCTCCTGGCCGATCATGCTCTTGCCGGCCGTGATCAGACGCATCATGCTGAGGGAAGGGAGGGTGACCTTCACGATCGCCCCGATGGCGAGATGGTTCGTTCCCCGCATCCGGGGCTTGACGACCAGGAAGTGGTTGCCCGCGGGTGTTCCGGCGGGGCGGTTTTCCAGAAGCCGCAGGGGACCTCCCAGCGACGTGGTCTGCGCCAGGTCCAGGTCGCCGTCGCGATCGAGGTCGAAGGCGATCAGGCAGGAGGCGATGAAGGTGTCGTCAAATCCGACGGCCGTCGAGGACTCCACGAAGGAGACGGGGTTGCCGCCGGTGTTCATGAAGAAACGCGAAGGGTCGGCGATGTAGGTGGGTCTTCTGTCCCTTCCATTCGTCTCGGCCAGATCGAGCCAGCCGTCCAGATCGGCGTCCAGGAAGGTCGCCCCCCATCCCCAGAACCCTTCCGCCACTCCCAACGCCTGTGAGACCTCCGTGAAGCTCGGGGACGAGCCCGTGCTGTCGTTTCGATAGAGCACGTTGTGCTCGAACACACCGGCAACGGTTTGCGTGATGTTGGTGACGTACAGGTCGAGGTCGCCGTCGTTGTCGTAATCGCCCAGGTCCGTCCCCATGTCGGTGAAGGCGTCATCGACTCCCGCGGCGGCGGCGACGTCGGCGAACGTGCCGTCCCCCTGGTTGATCCACAGGGCATTGGGATTCCCGAAGTCGACCGCCGTGTAGATGTCCAGGAGGCCGTCGCCGTTGAAATCGGCCATGATCGACATTTGGCGGCGCGCGACGGACTCTCCGATGCCGGATGCGGCCGTGATGTCGCTGAACGTCCCGTCCGTGTTGTTGTGCAGGAGGAAGGGCCGGTCGTTCCACGAGGTGACGTACAGGTCGAGATAGCCGTCGTTGTCGATGTCCCCGGCGATCATCGCGGTCCGGTGGGAGTTCTGATCGCCTCCCCAGACGATGTCGAGACCGGCTGCCACCGTGACATCCAGGAAGCCGCCGCTAGCCTCCTGCCGGTAGAGCCGCAGGTTCACCGGATCGGCGCACGGGTCGGGCTGGACGGGATCGGCCCGGCAGTCGCCGCCCACCAGGAGGTCCAGGTCGTGATCGCCGTCGAAATCGAACCACAGCGCCGCGCGGTCGTTCGCCGTGGAGGCGAGTCCGAGGGAGGCGGCGATCTCCTCGAAGCGGCCGTCCCCGAGGTTCCTGTAAAGCTGATCGGCGACGCCGAGGCCGTTGGGGATGAACAGATCGATGTCGCCGTCTGCGTCGAAGTCGGCGGCGGCGATGCCGCCCGTGGGGCCGATCGGCATCCAGTACGCCTGGATGCCGTGTGATGCACCGACCTCGGTGAAAACGATCTGCGCGCGGGCGGCACACGGCCACGCCATGATCACCAGCACGGACACCGCCGCCATCGGCCCCGCCCGCTTGCCGATCGGGGCCGGACGCACCGGCCCGTGTCCGCTCGAAAAGAGCCGTTGATTCGATATCACGCCTGATTCCCCCCGCGCCGCAGGCTTTTCCCTGATCATACGGCGGATCCGCCCGAGGGCGAGCCGAAACAACCGGAATAGCGGTCAAACCCTGGGCAGCGAACGCCCGTGGTCAGGCTTCCGTCGCCTCTGCCCCCCCCCGGGACCGCGACCGGCGTGTGGTCAGTTCCGCGAAGAGCCGGAGGCCACCGGCCGGGGCTTCCCCGAGCGGTCATGGGGCACCAGGATCGTGGTGGTGGCCTGAGAGCGGTTGGCCTGGGCATCGACCGCCTCGTACGTCAGCGTGTACACGCGGCCGGAGGCGGCCCCGGACCGCTCGGCGCGCAGCAGCAGCATGTCCCCCCTCCATCCGGATGTCACCCGTCGTGGCGCCGTCTCCCGCGCCCCCGGAGTCGGCCTCGTTGGTGCTCACCGCGATCAGCGATCCGGTGGCCGGGCCGCACAGGTCGGACTGCGAGGCCGACACCGCGATCGGGACGAGGCGGTGGTTGGGAGGCCAAAGGATCGCCGGCGAGGCGGTGAAAGAGACATGCGGGGGTGTCGTGTCGATGAGGGAGACGGTCACCGCGTCGGTGTCGGCGGCTCCCGCCTTGTCGGTCACGCGCAAGGTGACGGTGTGATCCCCGAGGGGCAGCGTGACGGGGAGTGTCTCGCCGGTGCCGAGCAGCCGCTGGGCCTCGGTGCCGAAATCGACGAACCACTCGAACTGCTCGATGTCGTCGTTGGTCCCGGGCGACGAGTCGGGATCGCTCGAGGCGGTCCCGTCCAGCAGGAACTCCGCTCCGGCAGGGGAGGTGCACTCGAGGGAGGCGTCGGTGAGGATCTTGGCGTCCGGATCGTCGTCGGGGAAGGGCCCCTGGTTCAGGAGGACAACCAGGCCGCCGTCAACGGCTGCCACGAGGTCCATCCGCCCGTCCCGGTTGAAATCGGCAGTGCGGAGGAGTCCTGTGCGGCTGAAGCCCTTGATACCAAAAATACGGGGAGGCTGCTGGAATATTTGGTCCCCATCGTCCGGGAACATGTCCTCCTCATCCTCATCGGGTTCCGCCTCGTCGTCGTCCGATTCCTCCCCCGCGCCCAGAAAGATGACAATGGGGGCGATGGTCCTCCTCAGGGAGGGGGCGCTTGACACCGCGAGATCCAGTACGCCATCCGCGTTGTAATCGCCCGAGGTGATGGAGGAAAAGTTCTGCCCCGCCATCAGCGTCATCTTTGGCTGGAAGGTTCCGTCACCGCGACCCAGATGAAGCGTCAGGACGCCTCCGGGAGGACTCCGGTCCACGCCGGCCATGATCAGATCCAGATGATCGTCGCCGTTCATATCCATCAAGGCGACATTCACAGGATTGTCTCCCGCCGTGACAGCGTCTGAGGCGGTGAAATCGCCTTTCCCGTTCCCGAGCAGGACCGATACATCGCCAAACCCCGGCAAGGAAAGAATACCAAGGTCGGCGACGACGATGTCGAGATGGCCATCCTCGTTGAGATCGCCGGCTGCGAAATTTATCGGAGCAACCCCCACGGGGAATTCCTTATCGCCGGCGAACGTGCCGTCGCCTCGTCCGGGGAAGAATCGCACCGACCCCGGAAAGAATGGCCCGCCCTGCTTTGGGAGAATAAGGTCCTCGTGCGTGTCCTCATTGAAGTCGTCGACCAGGAGCTGACCGCTGGACCCTGCTGTTATCGAGAAGATCGGGGAGAAGGATCCGTCTTCTTGCTGGAGGAGGCTCAAGATTCCAAGGAATGGAGGATCGTCGTTGTAATCGCCCACCGAGATGAAATCCACCAGGCCATCGGCGTTCAGATCCGCGGCGGCAATGTCTGCGGCGATGTCCCCGGTTCTGCGCGGCAGTGAGAAGGATTCCGTCAGGTCGAAGGTCCCGTCGCCGGCTCCTGCCAGCAAGTTGCCCGCCGCTCTTCCCCGGGTGCCACGCTGGCTCGTGATGATGTCAATCCGTCCATCCCGGTCGAAATCGGCGAGCGCGAACCGTGGAGCCCCCTCCACCTCGCCCTGCGGCACGACAACCGGCACATCGATCGGGCCCCGGCTTCCGGTCGGCCCGATGGTGCCATCGCCGTTGTTGAAGAACACGGCCGGTGAGTTGAAACTGGCGCTAACGCCGACCAGGTCGTCCAGGCCATCACGATCGATGTCGGCCGTCCTGAGGGCCGCGAACCCTCCCGGTGCGGCCAGACGGTCTTCATTCCGGAATGATCCGTCACCCCGCCCGTACAGAACGGAGAACTCTTCCACAGGGAAGCCGCCGAAGGCGAGCGGGGCCGTCGCGAGATCCTCGATCTGATCGTTGTTGAAATCTCCGCTGGTCAGGCTGAACGGTTGATCCAGCACACGGAAGGCACTAGGTGGTCGAAAGGAGCCGTCTCCTTCACCCAGCAGCACCGAGACATCGTTTGAAAACCGGTCGGCCACGGCAAGGTCGGGGATGCCGTCATCGTCCAGATCGTGGACGACGATCTCGCTCGGAAGCTCGCCGACGCCGTAGCGCACCGGTTCGGCGAAAGAGCCGTCACCCTGGCCGAGAAGAACCGAGACGACATTCGCCCCGGCGTTGCTCACCACCAGATCGATCTTCTCGTCCGCATCCAGATCGGCGAAGGGGGGCACGAACGGGCCGCCGGCCACGGCCAGCGAGACGGCGGGAGCGAAGAGACCCCGGCCGAGCCCGAGAAGAAGCTCGACGGTGTCAGTCGAACCATTCGCGACCGCGATATCGTCGAAGCCGTCGGCGTTGATGTCGGCCACGGCCACGGCCACTCCGCCCGGGAAGCCACCATTCAAGATCGCAGCGGGTGGCTCGAAGCTGCCGTCGCCCCGTCCGGTCAGGAGGATGGTTTCTCCGAAGAAGAGCTTGGTGACAACCAGATCCGGGATATCGTCTTGATTGAAATCGCCCGTGGCGGCCCAGAACGGGAAGCTTCGGGATCCGAGCGGTATTCTCACGGCGGGACCGAAACGGCCTTCATCATCTCCCAGGAGGGCGGCAACCTCTCCGTCGACGAATGAAAGGGTCACGAGATCATCGAGCCCGTCACCGTCGAGGTCAACGACCAGCACGAAGGTGGGGAACGAACCGACCGGGAAGACAGGATTCGGGAAGAGGGAGCGGCCCTGCGCGACACTCCCCAGGCCGGCGACGGCCATCAAGACGGCCGCAACGACGAATCTTCTCATGGTCCCCCCCGGGCCGGTCATCCCGGCACGAATCTTATGCAGGATGGGGTCATTATACCGGCCCCCCCTCCACGGGCAAGGAAATTCGTGCCTTGATCGTGCGGATCACGGGGCTTTTCCCGGCGCGCCGGCTTTGCTACGCTGCGACTGTTCGCGGCCCGATGCGGCGTGGCCGCCCGGAGGCGCCGGCGTGCGCGTTGCCTTGATCGTGGGACATGGCGGGAGGAGGGGGGCATGAAGAGATCGATCCTGGTGTCATCTTTGCTGTTGATCGCCTTGCCGGTGCCGGCGGGAGCCCGGGGGGTGGAGCGTCGCCTCGAGCCTCCGATCGATGCCGCGACCGTCCGCTCGATACTCAACGAGGCCTCGGGGGAGAACGCCTACGAGTACATCCGGTCTCTCGCGTCCTTCTCCCGCTACCCGAACTCCGAGGGCTTCCACCGGGCGGCCGAGTACGTCGCCGGTGAGGCTAAGGCCGTCGGCCTGTCGAACGTCCGGATCGAGTCGTTCGAGGTGGAGGAGCCGAGCTGGGATTACACGCGGGCGACCCTGCGCATCGTCTCACCCGACGCCGAGATGCTGGCCGACACCGACAAGGTCGGCGTCGCCCTGTGCCGCCACAGCCATGACGCCGACGTGGAGGCGTACCTGGTGGATGTCGGCCCGGGGACCAGGGACCGCGATTACGCGGGGCGCGATGTCGAGGGAAAAATCGTTCTGGCGTCCGGGTTCCCGCGGGCCGTGCAGCGCCAGGCCGTCCAGCTGCGCGGGGCGGTCGGGTTCGTCTCCTATTACTCCCCGAGCTTCTTCGGCGTGCATCCTTCGGAGGACGCCGTGGCCTGGCAGGATATCCGCGCGCTTTCCGATGAGGGGAAGCCGCTGGGGTTCGGGTTCATGCTGTCGCCCAGAGCCGGCAGGACGCTCGCCGGTCGGCTGGCCCGGATGCCGATCCGGGTCCACGCCGTGGTGAAGACCCGGACGACATCGCCCGGCAGGATCGAGATGGTGACAGCGGAATGGAAGGGTTCCCGGCCAGCGGGCGACGATATCGTGTTTTCTGCGCATCTGGATCATCAGCGACCGGGCGCCAACGACAATGCCAGCGGCAGCGCGGCGCTGCTGGAGATCGCCCGGACGCTGCGCTCGCTCCTCGACGGCTCCAAGGTGCAACGGCCCCGCCGCACGATCCGTTTCTGGTGGGTCACCGAGATCCGGGGGACGGCCCTGTACTTCAACCGCCATCCGGAAGAAGCGGGTCGCATCGCGTTCAACATCAATATCGACCAGGCGGGCGGCGACAAGCAGTACCGCAACGATCTCGTCTCGATCAGGACGCCGATCTGGTTGCCCACCTTCGTGGGCGAGGTCTTCGAGACGCTGTGCGAGTCCATGAGAAACCAATACGCGGATGTCTACCACCGGCCCTCCCCCCTCTTCGTGGCCCCCACCGGACGGCAGGACGAGCCGCTGACGTGCCGGGCGTGGGAGTACGCGGAGATCTCCGATCACATCGTCTTCGATGACCCCGCGATCGCGGCCCCTTCCGTCGTTCTCGCTTACCCTTCGTTCCATTACATCCACACGAGCCTGGACAGCCTGGAGCACATCGATAGGACGACCTTGAAAAGGTCGGTCGTGCTCGGCGCCGTGATGGGGCTTTACCTGGCGACGCCCGGCGCTGGCCGCTCGGCCGGCTTCGAGTCGGAAGTGGCCGCGCGCATCGAGCGGCCGGCTGTGAGCGGCAGACAGGAGGCCTTCGCCCTGATCGCCTCGGCCGAGAAGGGATCGATCCACCGCCGCTTTTTCAGGGCGGTGGCGCTGGTGGCCTCGGGGACGGCGAGGGTGCGGGCGGCCCTGCAGGCGTTCGAGCGGCAGCAGGAAAGCGATCTGCCCGGCCCGGCATCGGAGGATACGATGCGGCTGCTGAGGGTTGCCTACGAGAAACGGTGCCGTGATCTGGACGTGGATCCCTTCGAGCGGAACGTGCCGAAAGGCGGCGTCAAGTACCAGGGGACCGTGCCCGTCCGGACGGTGGGGTTGGGAGCGGGCTACCGGGAATGGACGCAGTTTTTCATCCCGGGGCTGGACCCCGAGGTGAACATCGAGCTGAAGGGGCTCATCGACGGTCGTCGAAGCGTCACCGAGATCTGGCAGGCGTTGGTCGCCCGGCATCCCGAGATAAGGGTCATCAAGGTGGTCAACTCCCTGCGGACCTTGAGCGATCACGGCTGGGTGAGCCTCGAGACCGGCTCGCACTGACGGCCGGCCCCTGGGGCCTGGACCGGACCGGCACCAGGCCACGGCGCTTTCGGACAGCGGGCGGGCCGCAGCGTCGGGCCTGTCGGGTTGATCGGGCCATGCGGGCGAAACGGCCTCGTGTCGTTTTGACCCTCCCGGCACACGGTCGCATATTGGGTTTCCTTTGGAGGTCCTCTCGATGAAAACCCTGTTCAAGGTTCTCGCCTGTGGTCTCGCCTTCTTCTGCATGAGCCTGGTCCCGGCCCTGGCCGGCGTCCGCGTCGGTGTCGATGTTCTCTGGCACCCCCGGGCGGACGATGACGTGCAGGTGTACCTGCATGCTTCGAATGTGGCGTACCCGATCGCGCGAGATCGCGCTGTCGCGGTCTACGAGGAACTGGACGATCCGCACGCGGATTACCCGGTCCTGGCCTTCATCGCCCATCGCGCGCACGCCGATATCGGCGACGTCTGGCGGTACAGGCGCCGGGGGCACCGCTGGTTCAACGTGATGGTTCACTTCGGGCTCGGGCCCGATGACCTCTTCGTGCGGGTGCCGCATGAGCCGGGTGGGCCGCATGGCAAGGCGTACGGGTACTGGCGCGAGCACCCCAGACGTTTCCGGGCGCGGCACGTCCGGGACGATGACGTTCGATTCTGGGTGGGCGTGCGCACGGTGGCCGTGTACACCGGCACCACGCCGGCACGGGCGTTCGAGCGAATCGCCGCGGGAGAAAGGCTCGACCGGATCGCGGGCAGACACTTCCGGAGCAAGCATCCGAGGGCCGCTGAGCGCCGCAGGCAACGGCACCGCGAGGGTCATCACGGTGACAGACATCGCCGGGGCCATGACAAACGGCATCGAAAGGATAAGGACAGGCAGCCGGGAGAGAAGGACCGGTAGGGTGAGAAGAGCAGGCACGCCGGCAACCCACTGTGATGCCGACGTGCCGCGTCATCCCGGAAACTGCGCCGAGATATCCCAGACAATCCTCACATACTGCACAAGCCGTGCCAGAAGGACCGGCCTCTCCGGAAACGTCCATGGAATCCCTTGTGTCCCAAGGGGTGTCATCGGGTCATGAATGCACTGGAGGCGATAGTCTCACGGTGAGACTGTCCCCCCGGATCAGTCTCGAAATGAGACTGATCCTTCGCGCGAGATAATCCCGTGCCTGGGCGGGAACAGGAGGGAGGTCGTTGCTCTCTCGGCCTCCTCGAACGTGCTTGCCGAGTGGGGATGCTTGACAGGATCCTCCTTCCTGTGGTCAAATCACATCGCGACGAATGAGATCGCTGCAGGGTAGACCGGTCGCATCCCACGGCCGGACCTGCCCGTCCCAGATAGCGATGACCCACTGCGTCGCCCAAGAGGGCGATTATGTCCGGATGGGTCCGCTTCATCCCCTCCATCGGCCGTCTCGAGGCCGGAACACGGTCACCCCCGTCCCGTGGGCCGGAAGACTCACGCACGCGCCTCCCGGCGAGCGCCGTGGCGTTGCCGGCGGGGTCGATCCGCGTTCACAGCATACCGGCGGGCCGCACGCTCCCGCCCGGGTGGCGGGAGGGGCATTTGATGTCCGAGCACCATGGTCGTATCATGGCCTGGTCATGGGACGTCAAAGTGATGCAAGGGAGCGGCTCGTTCGCAGCGCGGCGGGCCTCATGGGCGACAAGGGGTACGGCGCGGTCAGCGTGCAGGATCTGTGCGAGCACGCGGACGTCAGGAAGGGAAGTTTCTACCACTTCTTTTCTTCCAAAGAGGATCTGGTGATCGCCGCGATCGACGCGTTCTGGCAGGATTACAGGGCCCGGATCCGCGAGGCGGTGAGCGGAGACCGACCGCCTCTCGAGAAGATCCGCCGGTACCTTCACATCCATTATGACCTGCAGAGTAAGTACCTGCTGACCGAGGGACGCGTCATGGGATGTCCGCTCGGAAACATCGCGCTGGAACTGGGCAAGGACGAGGAACGCATTCGCCGGGAGATCGACACCGTCTTTACTCGATGCACGGCCCCTCTGGAAGAGGTGCTCGAAGAGGCGATGGCCGCGGGGGAGATCCCCGAGGGGGATCCGAAACTGACGGCGGATAAGTTGTTCGCTTACGTGGAAGGGGTCGTGTTGCTCGCGAAGGCGAAAAACGATCTGGAGCTCATCAAGAGCCTCGAGGCCGGGGCGCTCGGCTTGCTCGGCATCCAGCCTGCCGAGGGGGGAGAGCCGGATCGTGGGCGCTGGCGCCGGACGAAATCCTCCGGGAGCAAGGCATCCTCCGTGGCCAAGTGACGTTTTTCTTGACATAGCTACTATGTGACCGGTCAACTATAATTCCTCGCGTGCTGGCAAGGTCCGGGAACCAGGCGATGTCTCGCAGGAGGTGCGGGTGGATGGCCACGAATTGGTGGAGGACGCTTGAGCTGCGCTGGTTCGTCGCGGGATCGATCCCGCCCGCGGTCGAGAGATGGTTCGTCGCGGATGAGCGGTTCGATCATCCTTTGACATCCCCCGAGCGGGAGGAGCGGATCGATTGCTACCTGATCCCGTTCGGTGCCCACGATCTCGGCGTGAAGCTGAGAGAGGGGCGGCTGGAGATCAAGCGGAGAATCGGCTCGCATCGCATCCTGCGCGTGAACGACGTGGTGCGCGGTGTGCCCGAGGCCTGGGCCAAGTGGATGTGGAGGCACTCGGGGGGTTGCCCCACTGGCCGCGGGGATTGGGAGTGGGGGGAGTTCCGAGCGGAAGTCTCCAAGGTCCGCTGGAGGCGGCGGCTCCATCTTCGCCACGATGCCGACCCCCCTATCGCGTCCGATCACCCGGAAACCGGGTTCACCGTCGACCTCACGCAGGTCGTGCTCGAGAGGCGGCCGTGGTGGACGCTGAGCTTCCATGTGAACAGCGACTTCCTCGATGATCCGGTGGCGACCCTGCGGGAAGCGGCCTCATGGACGCTGGAGCGTTTCCCCGACGGCGCCGGGGTCTCGTTGCGCTCGGAGAACTCCTTCTCGTACCCGGTCTGGCTGGGAACGTGTGGCTCGGATGGGCGGGCCGCGAAGATCCGCGCCGGCGACGGCTGATCCGGAGGGCGCTGTCCTGATCTGGATCCACCCGTGGGGGTGTCCTGGTCGCGGGAGATAAGGCGGCAACGAAACGCCTCGTCGTGAAAGAAAGCGCCGTGGACGGCGAGAATCCCTGAAATCCGGCTTGCCCGGCGGGGTCATCCAACGTACTCTTTCTGTATCGTGAAAAGGAGGGGATGGGGATGATGACGACGGCACGGCGGGAGGCTGCATCCGGACCACTCCCGGCCGAGGGCCGGGCACGCCTCGAGCGCGTCCTCATCAGCCTTTACCGGTCGGAGCATCGGCCCCGACGGCGCCGCGGGCGCCACCGTTCCCCCGAGGCGCGCCTGGTCGTTGCCCGGCAGCGGCCGGCCCGCGTCACCGCCGTGGCGCCCCCTGCCGCGGGGCAGACAGAGAAGGCGCCGGAACCCTCGGCAGCGGTGCTGGAGGAGCTGCTCGCCCGCCTGGGCGCCATCGAGACGAAACTCTCGCAACTGAGCGAGTGGAAAGCCGCGAGCCCCGCCACACGGGAGGCGTTCTCCGAGTGGGTGCGGCTGCGCCGGTGGGAAGAGATGCCGTTCGCCGAGTTCCTGAAGCTACGCCGAGCTGGGCGGCTCTGATCGCCGCCTCGCGTCGGGCGGCGGAGGTCCCTGCGGAGCGATGAACCGTTCGAAGAAGTCGATCACTCCTTCGATCTGTTCTTCCACGACGAGGTCGAACAGGACGCCGATCTCGTAGTGCTGGCTCTTGTCATCGCCGAACCGCTCGATCCGGACGACGCGGCCCGGGATCACCACCTGATCGGAATCCCGTTCGTGGCTCCAGGCGATCTGCACCATTCTCCCGAGCTCTATCGGCCGATCGCTCTCGAACAAGACACCGCCCGACGAGATGTTCTTCATCTCGGCGGGGCTGCTGGTCGTCTCCCCTTCGGGCATCAAGGTGACCTGGAGATTCTCGCTGGGCGTCTCGAGCCGGATGTACTCCCGCCGCTCGCGATGATGGATGGCCACGCCCCCGCGGCCGCGCGCGCGGCCGTTGTAAAACGCCTCCGAGGCCCTGCGAATCAACCCCTTGGGGGTTTCGGCATCCTGCGGGAAGGAAGCCACCCCGGAGCTGACGGTGATCTCGAACGGCCGGCCGTTGATCTGGCGCTCCAGGTAGAACTCTTCCACCTTCTGGCGGATGCGATCGGCGACGTAGTAGGCCCCCATGCGATCGGTCTCGGTGAGAAGCAGCGCGAATTCGGAACCACAGACGCGCGCCGCGTAATCCATCGTGCGGATGCACTTGGTCAAAATTCCTGCGATCTCCCTCAGCAGAACCGAGCCGATCGAGAGACCGAATCGCTCGGTGATCGCGGCGAAGTCGTCGATCTCGGTGTGAACCAGCGAGACGGACAGATCGAACCGGTGAGCACGACCCAACTCGCGGGGAAGCTGACCCGAGAAGAAGGACATGGAGTGTAGACCGGTCACCGGATCGGTCATCTCCCGTTCGTTCGGTTGCTCGGTTTGGACCAGGTCGAGAAGACGAGCGCGCGGGGAGGCCCGGTTCGTCGCGATGAGGTAGTCGAGAACGGCCACGCGCAACGCCACGGGGGATCCCAGTTTTTCTTCGAGATCCCGGCGGTGGGCGCGCATCGCCTGCCAGTGCCGGCGGGCTTCCTCCTCTTCGAAGCGAAGGTTGCCCAGCAGGAGCAGAAGGCCTGAGTAGATCCCGGGACCGACGGACCAGGAGAGCTGGGACACCCGCTCGATCATCCTCTCCAGGTTGACCGGGTCTTCGTTGAAGATCGCTCGGATCTCCGCCTTCAACGCCGCGATCTCTTCCGTCCCGGGTGCTCGCGTCATGCGGGGAATATATGGTCGCCTGGATGCGCGTCAAACTCTCTTCGATCGAGCCGATGACGTGCAAATGGTTGCTGGACAAGGCCCTTCAGGGCTCGATCCGCAGGGGGTCACCTTCTCGGAGCCCCTTCGCGCCAGCGACGATGATCATCTCCCGTCCGGACAGGCCGGAGGTGACCTCCCGCAGGTCGCCGCGGGCTTCGCCCAGACTCACGTCGATGCGGGCCAGTCGGTCCTCGCGGACGGTGAGAACGAACGGGGAGCCGTCCCCGACCGTGATCGCGGCGGACGGCACGAAGACCCGTGGTGAAGCCATCGCCTCCTCGCGGGAGATCTCTCGATCGAGAAAAACGATCCGGGCGCTCATGTCGGGCACGAGGCGATCGTCGAGGTCGAGAATCTTGACCTTGGCGATGACGACCGCCCTCTGCCGATCCGCTGTGGGCATGATCTGCCGCAGGACCCCGCGGTACTTGCGGTCCGGCAGGGCGTCCACCGAGATCACGGCCGGTTGGCCGGGCGCCACCCGCGACAGGTTGCTCTCGTTGATGTCGACCTCTATCTCCAGCGTGGAAAAATCGGCGATCGTGGCGATCGTCCCGCCGGTCACCTGCCCGGACGCCGCGCTGGCGGCCACCATCTCGCCTATCTCGGCGTTCTTGGCGATCACGGTGCCGTCGAACGGGGCACGGATGACCGTCTTCTCCAGGTTCGCCCGACTCAGCTCGAGGCGCGCGCGCGCCGCGTTGATCGCCTCCTCGCTTGCCGCGGTGCCCGCGATCGCCACCTCGAGGGCTCTCCTGGCGGCATCGAAGTCGGATTGTGTGGTGATGCCTTCCCGCAGCAGATTCTCCTGGCGCTCCTTCTCGCGGCGTGCCTCCCATTCCGAGGAACGGGCCTGTTCCAGGGCGGCTCGGGTCTGGGCCAGCGTGGCGCGGGCCTCCGCCACCTGGGCGAGCCGGTCGTCCTGCTCGAGCCGGGCGATCACATCGCCGGCGTGGACCTGGCTCCCTTCTCGAACGCCGAGCCATGCGAGCCGGCCGAAGGTGCGCGCCGATACATCCGCACGCAGCTGCGGTACGATGTAACCGGTGGCCGTGAGAACCTGCCTGCTCTCGGTGGGTTGCAGGAGCTGCGGCCGCGTGACGCGCACGGTGGAGGCCCTGTGCGGCAACCATGCCTGGTGCCACGCGAGCCAGCCGAGGGCCGTGATGATGGCGACGATGGCACCGGCGACGATCCAGCGGCGATGGGAGTTCACCCGCCGCGGCTCGTCATCGTGCTGAATCTTCAGCGCGGAGAGGTCAGGGGACGCCATGGTAAGACACTTCCTTGACAGCTGATTTGCAGGCAGGCTAGCATATGCCCTTCCCGGAATCGAGAGAGTTCGTAAACGATCCGGAGCCAGGGCCGCTAGCTCAATGGTAGAGCAACGGACTCTTAATCCGTAGGTTCAAGGTTCAAGTCCTTGGCGGCTCACCATGCATCCCCCATCCCCGCGAAAGTGGCGGAACTGGCAGACGCGCCGGACTTAGGATCCGGTGGGGAAACCCATGGGGGTTCGAATCCCCCCTTTCGCACCA
>JBHHZN010000024.1:0-14347 GCA_046758155.1 Acidobacteriota bacterium
GATCGAGCGGTATGTGCCGCCGAAGAAAGGGCGCACGCACGTTCTGCGCGTGATCCGCGAGCTGCTTTACGGCCGGCCGCTCGCGCGGGGGACCGACATCCGGGTCGCCATCGATTTCGCCATGCGCGTCTTCCGCAAACGATCGGTCATGTTCCTGATCTCCGATTTCATGGCCGGTGGCTATGAGAGCCACCTCCGGCGGGCGGCGCAGAAGCACGATCTGGTCGCCATCGTGGTCTCCGACCCGCGCGAGACGACTCTTCCCGACGTGGGGCTGCTCGAGCTCGAGGACGTGGAATCCTCCCGGTCGATGGTGGTCGACACGAGCGATCCACGGACCCGGGCCGCCTACGCGGCCCGGGCGCGCGAGCGCCGGCAGGAGCGCGAGAGCCTGTTCCGGAAACTGGGGATCGACGCCATCGATCTGTCAACCGATCGGCCGTACGACCTCCCGCTGATCCGTTTCTTCGCGATGCGGGCGAGGAGAGCGCGGCGGTGATGAGGGTTCCGCACCGATGCCGAGCCGTCCTCGGGGTGGCGTGCGCGTGGGCGCTGATCGGTTCCGCCCTCCCCCGCGAGGAGGCCAACACGGGCGAGCCCGAGGAAAACGTCACCGCCCGCCTGGACGTGGCGCAGGGACGCTACACGGTGGGCGATCCGGTGTCGCTCGTCCTGACGGTGGACCACCCGCCCGGCGTCGTCTTCGATACCCCCGATCTGTCCGGGCTGCGCGCGGGCGAGGCCGGAGGGGAATCCTTCGTGGTCGAGGAGATCGAGCCGATCGAACACGATCCGCCCAGACCGGCCGAGACTTCCTGGCGCATTCGCTTGCGCGCCTTCGCTCCGGGGGAGATCGAGATCCCGGCGATCGCGTTGACCTACCGTCCGCCCGGCGGCGGGGACGTGCGGACCATCAGCACCCCGCCGCGATCGATCACGATCGATTCGGTGTTGAAGAAGGCCGATGAAACGCCGGCGGACATCAGGGGGCCGTGGCGGATCCCTCCCGATGTCTGGCGGATCCTTCTGCTGGTCGTCCTCGCCCTGGCGGTTCTGGGCGTCGCCGTGTTGCTGTGGCGCAGATACGGGCGGAGGCGGCGTGGCGCGCCGGCCGGCACCGAGGCGGGCCCGGCGACCCCGGTCGTGATCCCCTACGAGCGCGCCATGCGGGATCTCGACCGCCTGCTCGCCATGCGTCTCGTCGAACAGGGCCGCATCAAGGAGTTCCACGTCCGGTTGGCCGAGATCGTCAAGCGTTTCCTCGGGGACGAGCACGGATTTGACGCCATGGATCGCACGACCGAGGAGTTCCTGGCCGACCTGTCGCGCTGCGGCCTGGGGGACGGCTTGCGCGAGCGGACGGGCGGTTTCCTGCTCCCGTGCGATCTGGTGAAATTCGCCAAGCACGAGCCCACACGCGAGGAGATCGATGCCACCATTCAGACCGCCCGAGCGTTGATCGCCACGGGACGCCGCGCCCCGGAGGATGCCGCCGCATGATACGTTTCGCCTCTCCCTGGCTGCTGCTGGGCCTGCTGGTCGTGCCGGTCCTCATCGGGCATCGCTGGCGAGCGCAGCGGCGGGCCAAGGGCAGCGTGCGGTTCTCCGACCTCGGCCTGTTCGGCGGGACGTCACGGTCGCTGGCTGCCCGGCTGCGACAGGTCCCGTTTTTCCTGAGGATCCTGGTCCTCGTCCTGCTGGTCCTGGCGCTGGCCCGGCCGCAGTCGGGCACGGCCCACGAGGATATCCTGACGAAGGGCATCGACATCGCCATGGTCCTCGACAACTCGACGAGCATGGCCGCCGAGGACTTCAAGCCGAGGAACCGACTCGCGGTGGCCAAGGACTCGGTGGCGAAGTTCATCCAGGGACGAAAGAACGACCGCATAGGCCTGGTGGCCTTCGCCGGGCGCGGCTACACCAGGTGCCCACTCACGCTGGATTACGACGTCTTGACGCGACTGCTCGACGGTGTCGAGCTGGCGTTGCAGGATGAGGGGACGGCGATCGGCATGGGGCTGGTGACCGCCCTGAATCGCCTCCGCCGCAGCGACGCCAAGAGCAGGGTCATCGTGCTGCTCACCGACGGCCGGAACAACCGTGGCGAGATCGACCCGACGACGGCCGCCGCGCTCGCCAGCTCCCTGGGGATCAAGATCTACGCCATCGGCGTGGGGACGCGGGGCGAGGCCCCCTACCCGATCCAGGATCCGTTCCTGGGCAAGCGTTATGTTTACCTCAAGGCCGACATCGACGAAAAGACGCTCAACGCCATCGCCGACAAGACGGGCGGGCAGTATTTCCGGGCGACCGACGCGGATTCCCTCCGCCGTATCTTCGAGAAGATCGACGCCATGGAGAAGACGGATATCAAGGTCAGGCACTACACGCGCTATGCCGAGCTGATGCCGTGGCTGGCTGGGCCGTCCCTTCTCATCCTGTTGATCGAGATCTTGCTGGGAACGACCTGGCTGAGGAAGATCCCCTGATGCGCTTCGCCACCGCGAGCTATCTCTGGGCGCTGATGCTCGTACCGGCCGTCGCCTTCGGGCTGGGGCTGGGGTTGACCCGCAGGCGGCGTGCCCTGCAAGCGTTCGTCGGCCGGAGGATGATGGACCGACTCGTCCAGTCGGCTTCCCCGGATATCCATCTCTTGAAGGTCATCGTCCTGACGCTCGGCGTGGGGTTCCTCGTGGTGTCGCTGGCCCGGCCGCAATGGGGCGCCACGTCGGAGATGGTGTCGCGGCGCGGGGTGGACGTCCTCCTCGGCATCGATATCAGTGAGAGCATGATGGCCGAGGACGTCAAGCCGAATCGCCTGCGCAAGGCGCTCGCGGAGGCCTCGCACCTGCTGGATCGTTTCGAGGGTGATCGCGTCGGGCTGATGGCATATTCCGGCTCGGGCGGTGTGCTCTGCCCCCTGACCCTCGATTACTCGGCCGTCAAGATGTTTCTCGACGCGCTGTCTCCCGACATGATCTCGTTTCCCGGCACGTCCCTCTCCGATGCCATCCGGGCGGGAATGGAGGCGTTCGGCACGGAGGAACGCAAGTACAAGGTGTTGATCCTCTTCGGTGACGGGGAGGACCAGGTCGATGTGTCAGCCGTCGAGAAAGCGGCCCACGATGCGAAGAACCAGGGACTGATCATCCACACCATCGGCGTGGGGACGCCGGCCGGGGCGCCCATTCCGGTGCGCACGCCGAAGGGGGCGATATCCGGGTACAAGAAGGACGACCAGGGAAGGGTGGTCACGACGCGGCTGAACGAGGACCTTCTCGCCCGGATAAGCGAGATGACAGGCGGCAGCTATTTTCGCTCCAGCGCCGTGGAGTCCGAGCTGGACCGGGTCGCCGAAGCGATCGAGGGCATGGACAAGAAGCGGATGCAGGGAAGGCTCTCGACCCGGCTGGAGGAGCGGTTCCAGCTCCCGCTGGGGCTCGCGCTCCTGTTCCTGTTAGCCGAGGCGTTTCTCAGCGGGCGCCGTCGGCAACGGGGGGCACCGTCCCAGGAGGCCTCCGTGACGGCCCCGGCGCGCGCGACGCGGGACCGGCGAGTGGAGGTGGCATGAGACAGACAATCGTGCGCGGGCTCGTCCGGGCCTGTCTCCTCGCCCTGGTGCTGTTCTCCCCGTCGCTGGTTGCGGCGACCTCGGTCGCCGGACGGGGGAAGGCGGGCAACCGGCTTTACCGGGAAGGCAAGTACGATCAGGCTTTCGAGCTGTACAGGAAGGCGGAAGCGCTCAGCCCCGACTCGCCGGCCGTGAACTACAACATCGCGAATACTTACTTCCGAAAAAAGGAGTACGAGAAGGCCCACGAGCATTATCGGCGGGCGTTCTCGGCGCCGGAGGGGGCGCTGGCACAAGGGGCGCGGTTCAACGCGGGCAACGCCCAGTTCGCCAGGAAGAAATGGGCTGACGCGATCCGCAATTACAAGGAGGCCCTGCGGCTGAACTCGTCGGATCCGGATGCCAAGAAAAACCTGGAGCTTGCTCTTCGTGCGCTCCGGCAACAGCAAAAACAACAACCGCCACGGCAACAACGCTCACGCCAGGAGCCGCCCAAGGATCAGAAGAACGACCAAAAGCAGCAGCCTCCCCAGCAAACGCCCCAGGATGAGAAGGGGGACAAGAGCCCGAAACCGCCCGACGCGAACGAGCTGCCTCAAGGCGCGCAGGACCGCGGCAAGGAAAAGGAAAAGCTGTCCCGCGAAGAGGCCATGCGGATCCTGGACGCGATGAAGGACCAGGATAGGCCGCCGCGCGAACGGCTCAAGGTCCGGCCTCCCGATCAGCATCCCAAGAAGGACTGGTGATGAGGAGAGCCGCGATCATCCTCTTGATCCTGTCGGTGGCGCCGGCGGTCCCGGCGGCCGGCGCCGAGACCACCGTTCAGGCGCGCGTGGACGCGGCGCGCATAGGCGAGGGGGACTCGCTGAACCTGACGATCGAGGTCAAGGGCAGGGCGTCCGGTTACGTGGAAGAGCCGGACCTGTCCGGACTGGCGGATTTCACCATCGTGGCGGGGCCGAGCGTGAGCACCTCGACGTCGATGGTGTGGCGAGGCGGCCAGGCGACGAGCTCGACCTCCCGGCAATACAGCTACGTGCTGATGCCTCGCCGGCGGGGAACGCTCACGATCCCGACCATCTCGGTGCGGATCAACAGGAAAAACTACCGAACCGATCCCATCAGCGTCGAGGTCGTCGAAGGGCGCCTGCACGACAAGTCGTCCCGAGGCACGCGGCTGCCGCTGGGCGGCGGCCCCGATCGGCGTCCCGAGACCGAAGGGGAGATCTTCGTGGAATCGGAGGTGGACAAGTCCGAGGTTTACGTCGGCGAGCAGATCCTCGTCACCTATCGCGTGTTCACGCAGCGGGAGCTTGCCGATCTCCCCAGCCCCCAGGCGCTTCCCGCCTACACGGGGTTCTGGGTGGAGGAGATCCCGGTCGATCCGCGCGCCACCATCCGGAGGGTCACCCGCGACGGGGAGCTGTATCATGAGTTCATCGTGATGAAGAAGGCGCTCTTTCCGACAACCTCGGGGCGGCTGCGCATCGCCAGCACGGCCTTCGGACTCCCCGTGAAGATGAGAGGCCGCGATCCGTTCGATGCGATCTTTTTCACCCCGACGCGGATGGTTTACAGGAAAACGGATCCGATCGTGATCAACGTCAAGCCCCTTCCGCGCAAGGGGCGGCCGGATTCGTTCAACGGGGCGGTGGGGAATTACTCGCTCACGGTCATGGCCGATCGACACGAGACGCGCGTCAACGAGGCCATCGGTCTGAAGGTCGTCGTGAAAGGCACGGGGAACATCCGCGTGGTGGGCGAGGCGAAGATGCCGCCGCTGGCGGATTACAGGTCCTACGAACCGAAGGTGGAGGAGAAACGACGCATCAAGAACGATACCCTCACCGGGAGGAAGACCTGGGACTATGTCCTCACGCCCCTGGCGCCGGGTGTTCAGGACATCCCGCCGATACGGTTCTCCTACTTCGATCCGGCCAGGGGGGTCTACGTCGAGAAGAGGAGCGCTCCGATTCGCGTGCGCGTGGCCAAGGCGGCCTCCCCGCTGCCGGGCACTTCACCCGGCATGCGACGGGAGGTGACGGCCGTGGGAAAGGACATCCACTATATCAAGACGGCGATCCTGCTCGGTTCGAGCCGAACGCCGTACCATCGTTCCAAGACGTTCGCCGTGATCCTGCTCTCCCCGCTGTTGCTCAACGCGGGCCTGTTGCTCGCCGTCAGGCGTCGCCGGCATCTCGCGGCGAATTCGGGGATGGTCCGCCGCAAGAAGGCCCCCCGCTTCGCGCGCCGGCGCCTGAGAAGGGCGCGCGAGCTTTTCAAGGCTCAGGACTCCCGGCCGTTTTACGAGGAAGTGGGCCGGGCCATCCAGGGATACCTCGGCGACAAGCTCAATCACTCACCGTCTGGCCTGACCCACGAGCTCATCGAGAACCTGCTCCAGCAGCGGGGCGTGGAGCGCGAGCTGCGCGAGGAGGTCCTCAGGTGCCTGGATGTCTGCGATTATGCCCGGTTCGCCCCGGCGGAGCCGGACCCGGCGGCCAAGAACCGTCTCGTGGAAGATTCCGAGCAGATCATCGCCCGGCTGGAGAAACAGATCGGGTAGCATGGCGCGGGAGGGGCGGTTCGTGAAAACCTTTTGCAGCATCGTCGTCCTGCTGGCCATGATGGGGCCGGCGGCGGCCGCCACGCCTGCTGGAGGCGACGCGCGGGAGCTTTTCAAGGCCGGCAACGACCTGTACGCCGCCGGCGACTATGAAGGGGCGGGCAGCAGTTACCGCCAGCTCATGAACCAGGGCTTTCGCTCCGCGTCGCTTCACTACAACCTGGGCAACGCGCTGTTCAAGATGGGCCGGCTCGGCCCCGCCATCCTCCAGTACGAGAAGGCGCTGGCGCTCGAGCCGGGAGACGACGATGCGAGGGCCAACCTGCGCTTCCTACGCTCCCTCACGGCGGACAAGGCCGCGGCCGCCGGCGGCGAGACGACGCAGCTGTTCATGGAGCGCTTGCTGAGATACACGACGCTGGACCAGGACGCCGTGATCCTGTCCATCTTCTATCTCGCGATGGGGTGCCTGGTGGCCGTCGGGGTCGTCCTGGAGAAGAAGGGCCTGCGCCGGATCATCATGTGGGCGGTGGCGGGCGTCTCGCTGCCCTTGGTGTTTTCCGCCGTCATGTTCTTCGCGAAGCTGCACATCACGAACAGCGTCGTTCACGCGATCATTCTCGACGAGCGGGTGGATGTTCGCAGCGGCCCGGGGGATGACAACACGACGTTGTTCACCGTCCACGAGGGCCTGAGGGTGCGTGTGCGCCAGCAGCAGGGGTCCTGGTCGAAGATCAGCACCGACAACGGGCTCGACGGCTGGGTGCAGAGCTCCTCCTTCGGCGAGATCTGATGTGACGGGCCGCTGGGTGCGCCGTGCGATCCGGAAGGCAGTCCTGGCCGCGACGGCGGTCATCGTGGTCCTCTCCGGGCGGGCGGCCCGGACCTGATCGGCTCGGAAGCGCCCCTGTCGGCTCGTGCCGGACGCTACACCGTCCTGATGCGGACCAGAGCCCCGGACCCGCAGTTCCCCGCGCGGCTGGCGAGGAGGCTCGTCGCGTTCGAGAGGGCGTACAGGCAACTGTGGGCGGGGCACGTGAAGACCGCCTCAGACGACCAGGAACCGGCGCCGGTGTCGGTTCTCGTCTACCCGGATCGCAAGGTGCTTCGGTCCGCTCTGTCCCGCCTGAGCGCCGCGGCGCCCTCCTTCGAGGTGGGAGGCGCTTACCTGGCGGACGCCCGCGTGCTGGCCGTCGCCTACGAATCTCCCCTCGAACGGCTCCTGATATCGAACCTGGTCCACGAGGACACGCACCTCCTGAACCGCGAGATCCTCGGCGTGGCGGGGTTGTCGCCGTGGCTCAACGAGGGGCTGGCCCAGTACGCCCAGTTTTCGCAGCTCACCCCGGAGGGGGATTTCCTCCTCGGCACGATCGACAAGGGGAGCGAGATCCGGCGGGGGGAGGGCGACGATGCGGTCACCTACCGATTCCTGCCTTGGAGGAATCTCTCCTATATGATGGGGCAGTTCAGGAGACGCCATCATCTGTCGCTCGACGGGCTGCTTGCCGTCGGCGACGACAGGCAGTTCTATGCGGAGCAATCGCACCTCCGATACGCGCAATCGTGGACGCTGGTTCACCTGCTCCTCGATGGCCGGATGCGAGGCAGGGGCCCGCTCAGGCCGCGCTTCTTCCAGTACGTCTCGCTGGAGCAGCGGGGCATGGGCGGCCGAGAAGCTCTTCTGGACGTCCTGGATGTGACGATGGAAAAGCTCGATGACGCGTGGTACCGGCATGTCAAGAAGCTGCACTGACGCCGCCGGCCGGACGGCCGTGGGCATCTACGCCCACGTCCCGTTCTGCGAGAGGCGGTGCGATTACTGCGACTTCTACGTCGAGGTCGACCGGACGGGCGAGGAGCGCTTCTTCGCGTGCCTGCGCGATGATCTGCGCCTCGCCGCCGGGCGCTTCTCCCCGACGAGGGCGCTGGTCGACTCGCTTTACTTCGGAGGAGGGACGCCGTCTCTCGTGCGCGCGAGCCAGATCCGGCGGACCGTGGCGTGCGTGGAGGAGCTGTTCGATACGGCCGCGGCGATCGAGATCAGCCTCGAAGCCAACCCCGAAACGGTCGCACCCGAGAAGTCCGCGAGCTGGCGCTCGGCGGGCGTGAACCGGCTCAGCCTGGGAGTCCAGTCGTTCAACGACGCCGTCCTGCGGCCGCGGGGACGATGCTACACGAGCGCGGAGGCCGTCGCGGCGTTCGGGGCCGCGCGGGAGGCCGGTTTCCGGAGCGTCGGGATCGATCTGATCGCGGGGCTGCCCGGTGAGAGCGCGCGTAGCTTCCTTGACGGGATACTCCGGACCGTCGCGCTGGGGCCGGATCACGTGTCGATCTACCTGCTGGAAGGCGCCGAGTCGCTCAAGCGGACGCCGCTGGCCCGAGCGGTCGAGGCAGGACGGGTGACGTTGCCCTCCGAGGAGATGGTGATCACCATGTACACCAGCGCGCGTGAGGAGCTGACCCGGGCGGGCTACGCGCAGTACGAGATCTCGAATTTCGCCCGGCCGGGATTCGAATCCAGGCATAACCTGAAATACTGGAACAGTGAACCCTACATAGGGATCGGCCCCTCGGCGCATTCCCACCGGGACGGAAGGCGGACCTGCTGGCCGGCCGACCTGCGGGCGTGGGAAGCCGCGGTTGTCTCGGGCGCCCGGCGGATGGACCGGTCGCTGACAGGAACGCGGGCCCGCGCGCGGGAGGCACTGGTGCTGGCCCTGAGGCTGACGCGAGGCGTCGAGCTCGCGGCGTTCGGCGAACGATGGAACCTGGATGCCGGCGACCTGGTCGAGAAAGTCCTGAAGGACCCCGATTGCGACGGGCTCGTGCGACTGGAGGCCGGCCGCCTGTCGCTCACCCACCGTGGCGTGCTGCTGTCGAACGAGGTATTCGCGAGGCTCGTGTGATCGATCTGAGAAGCGACACGGTGACGCAGCCGACGGACGCGATGCGCCGCGCCATGGCGGACGCCGAGGTGGGCGACGACGTGTACGGGGAAGACCCGACAGTCAACCGGCTGGAATCGATGGCGTGTGACGTCCTGGGCAAGCGCGCGGCGATGTATGTCCCCTCGGGCACGATGGGCAACCAGATAGCGATAGCGGTTCACGCCGGCAGGGGCAGCGAGGTGATCTGCGAGGCGCGCGCGCACGTGATCGAGTACGAGCTGGCGTCGATGGCGGTCATCTCGGGCTGCATGCCGCGGCCGGTCGTGACCGACGACGGGCTGCTGACAGCCGAGCGCGTCGAGCAGGTCCTCCGGCCGCGCACGCCGGGCCAGACGCGGGCGGGCGTGATCGTCATCGAGAACACCCACAACCTGGCCGGTGGAGCGGTCACTCCCCTCGAGAGCATCGAGGGAATCGGCCGGCTCGCGCGGCGCAACGATATCCCCCTTCACATGGATGGGGCCAGGATATTCAACGCGGCCATCGCCTGCGGCGTGCCGGCGCCGGCACTGGCGCGGGCCTGCGACTCGGTCATGTTCTGTCTGTCGAAGGGACTCTCGGCGCCCGTGGGATCGATCCTGACGGGATCGGAGGAGTTCATCGCCGAGGCGCGCCGCTGGCGGCGGAGGCTGGGCGGTGCGATGCGGCAGGCGGGGATCCTGGCCGCGGCGGGCCTCGTGGCGCTGGAGACGATGCGCGATCGGCTCGTGGAAGATCATCAGACAGCGCGGGCGCTCGCCCGAGGGCTCGCCCGCGTGCCGGACGTCGTCCTGGATACGCCCGACCTCCTGACGAACATCGTCTATGGGAAGTTCGGCTTACCGCCGGGCCGCAACCGTGTCGTCGTGCGGGATCTGAAACAACGCGGCATCCTGTGCAACCCCGTGGGGCCCGACAGGATCCGGTTCGTGACACACCGCGGGATCACGATGGACGACATCGAGACGACGCTGCGGGCCGTCGCGGCGGTTCAGGGCGGGGAGGGCGCGGCGTCTTGACACGTGACCGGTGTGAGCGTAGAATCTATTGATTCCGAAGGACTTACGGCTTACCCCTAGGGAGGTTATGAGGTGGATTTCAGCTCGACGGAGGAACAGCGACTCCTCCGCCGCACGGTCCGGGAGTTCGCCCAGTCGGAGATCGCGCCCCAGACCAGGCGGCTCGATGAATCGAAGGAGTTTCCCCACGAGCTGTTCAGGAAGATGGGGACGATGGGACTGCTGGGCGTCACCGTCCCGCAGACCTATGGCGGCGCGGCGATGTCGTACCAGGACTACGTCATCATCATCGAGGAGCTCGCGCGGGTGGATCCGGCGATCGCCCTCGGCGTGGCCGCGCACAACGGCCTTTGCGTGAACCACCTGAGTCGCTTCGGGTCCGAGCAACAGAAGCGGAAGTACCTGCCCCGACTCGCGCGCGGCGAACATCTCGGGGCATGGTCGCTGACCGAGCCAACGGCCGGGTCGGATGCCGGCGGGACGCGCAGCCGGGCCGAACCGGACGATGACGGGTTCATCCTCAACGGCGCGAAGACCTTCGCCACGCACGGATCGGTCGGGCAGGTATGCGTCGTCTTTTGCGTGACTGATCCGGACAAGGGGAAGAAGGGGATCTCCGCCTTCTTGCTGGAGAAGGGCATGAAGGGCTTCCGCCACGGCAAGGTGGAGGACAAGCTCGGCATGCGCGCCTCAGACACCGCGGAAGTGATCATGGAGGACTGCCGGGTCGACCGGAGCCATCTGATAGGCACGGAGGGTATGGGGTTTGTCAACGCGCTGGAGATCCTGGATCGCGGCCGCATCGGGATCGCTGCGCTGTCTCTCGGCACGGCGCAGGGCGCCTACGAGGTGGCGCGCGACTACGCTCTGCAGCGGGAGCAGTTCGGCAAGCCGATCGCCCAGTTCCAGGCCATCCGGTTCATGCTGGCGGACATGGCGACACGCATCGAGGCGTCCCGCCTGCTGACGTACAAGGCGGCGTTCATCGAGGATCAACAGAAGGAGCGCGTGACGTGCCATTCCGCCATGGCCAAGCTGTTCGCCTCCGAGACCGCGGTGCGGGTCGCCGATGACGCCGTGCAGGTCCTCGGCGGGTACGGTTACACGAAGGATTATCCCGCGGAGAAGTTCTTCCGGGACGCGAAACTGTGCACGATCGGGGAGGGGACTTCGCAGATTCAGCGGCTGGTGATCGCCCGCAGCATTCTGGATCGGGTGTGACCCTCCGATCAGACCTCACGCAGCGCCTGCTGGCGGGCGATGCGCGCGCCCTGGCGCGCGCCATCACGATCGTCGAGGACGGCCTCCCGGCGGCGCGAGAGATCATCAAGGAGATCTATCCTCGTTCCGGCCGCGCGCCCATCATCGGCGTGACGGGACCGCCCGGGGGGGGCAAGAGCACGCTGGTCGACCAGTTGACGGCGGTGTTCCGCCGCCAGGGCAAGAAGGTCGGCATCATCGCCGTGGACCCCTCGAGCGCCTTCTCGGGCGGAGCCGTGCTGGGGGATCGCGTGCGGATGCAACGCCACAGCATCGATGCGGGGGTCTTCATCAGGTCGATGGCGACCCGCGGTCAATTCGGAGGGCTGGCCAGCGCGAGCGTCGACGCGGCGGACCTGATGGATGCCGCCGGATGTGACGTGGTGATCGTCGAGACGGTGGGCGTGGGGCAGGACGAGGTGGACGTCGTGCGCGTGGCCGACCTGGTTCTGGTGATCCTGGTGCCGGGCCTCGGCGATGATGTGCAGACCATCAAGGCGGGAATCATGGAGATCCCGGACATCTTCGTCCTGAACAAGGCGGACCGGGAGGGGATCGACAGGCTTCACACCGAGCTCAAGACCATGCTGAGCCACGTGGACGCCTGCGGGGGGGGACGGAACCGGCCGACGATCATGAGGACAGTCGCGACCACCGGGGAAGGCATCGATGAGCTGCATGGCGCCGTCGTCGGCCGGCTCGATCAGGCCGCTCCGCTGGAGAGGGCCGAGAGGAGGAGGCAGCGGAGCCGCCAACGGCTCCTGGATCTCTTGCGGCGGCGCGTGCTGGAGTGGGCGAGGGGACCGTCCTCGGGAGGCCTTTTCGACCAGGCGGTGACTAAGATCGCCGAGCGGGCGATCGATCCGCATACGGCGGCCGATGCTCTGCTGGAGAAGTTCCTGCCGAGAGATGAACGGGACCCGGGATTGCCCGCATGAGCGAAGAGATCGACCATATCGGGATCGCCGTGCGTTCCCTCGATGTGTCGCTGGCGTTTTATTGTGACGTCCTGCAGTTGCAAGCGGGCGATCCGGAGATCGTGGCCAGCGAGGGCGTGCGGGTGGTGTTTCTGAGGCTCGGATCGACGCGGATCGAGCTGCTGGAACCGCTCGAGCAGGATTCCGCCGTGGCTCGGTTCATTCGAAAACGCGGCGAGGGGATCCACCACATCTGCTTGCTCGTGGATGATCTCGAGGAATACATCGCGTCGCTGGAGGCCAGAGGGGCGCGCATCATCCCTCCTCGCATTCGCCCGGGCGCTCGCGGTCACAGGATCGCGTTCGTCCACCCGCGCTCGACCTGCGGGGTGCTGCTGGAGCTGAAAGAGCGGGTCATAATCCACTGAAGACGAGGCTTTTGGCCCTTCCGCGGGAGCGGCCCGCGCCTGCTTGACCCTACGACAAACGCCGCCCATCTTTGGCCCTGGATCGTTCCGAGGAGGATACCCACCGTGGCCTCTCTCTTCAGCCGGGGCTCGATCATCATCGTCTACTTGAGGGAACCGCGTGAAAGGATCTGGGGCATGATGACGGAGCTCGCCCCCGTGGGTGTGTCGATGCGGGGGCTCGACCTGGATTGCTTCGATGAATGGCTCCGGGCCGTGGCGGGTGGCGAGGAGGACGGCATCGGTATCTCGTCCCGTTTTTACCCGATGGCACGCATCGAGCGGATTCTCATGGATGAGCCGACCGGCTCCGCGCCCAGCCTCGACGCGCGCTGCAAGGAGCGGACCGGACGAGGCCTGCGGGATCACCTTGCCGATCGCGCGGAAGCGGGCGGGCGCTGCGCGACGGGGGAAGCATGAGCGAGAACCGGCGGGGTGGATCGTCGTGTCCGGCGTGCGGGAGCCGGCGTCGTTCCACCGATCAGTCGTGCGTCGTATGTTCCCGGTCGGAATCATCCCCGCGGCAGAGCCGCGACGGAACCCTCCGCATGAAGGTCCACCGCCCCGGAGCCGGCCGGATGGCTGCCGCTCTCGAGCCACTGGAGATGCCGGAGGGAATGAGCATCGCCCTGGAGGTCACGCAGGGCCCGTTCCAGGGAAACATCTTTCCCATCCGACGCCGATGCGTCATCCTCGGGCGCGAGCAGGGGGAGATAAGGATTCCCGATCCCATGATCTCCCGCCGTCACGCCAGCATCGAGGTGCTGGACAAGGGCACGGTGTTGCTGCGCGACCTCGCGTCGACCAACGGCACGTACCACAACGAGAACCTGATCGCGTTCTGCAAACTCCAGGACGGTGACGAGATCGGCATGGGGGCCACCCGCCTGACGATCTCGCTCGACCTCTCCGCCGACTGAGACCGGCCCCCGCACGCTCGGCCCCTCCGCGCCGGGCCGATCTCGCGCCGACGAGCCCATCCGCTCGCGAGGCGTCTCCGCGGACGTCTCGGTCGTGGTGGGGACTCCTCACTCGTGTCGGCCCCTCGCCATCGCCTCGCTCGCGGCGGACACGCTTCGGCTTTTCCCGCGGCAAGTGCTTCGCCGAGGTTTTCTTCTGATAGCGCGGCGGCGAGGCGCCGGGCACACCCGCTGCCCACACTCGGTGACCCACGGGGCTTGGAGAAAACGGCCTCTTGTTATATCGTTTCGCTATGTCCGCTTGCGCTGCGCAGCATAGTGCCGGGCACGCATCCCGGGGCCCGGGCGCCGTGGTGTACGCGATCGCACCCCACACTGGCGGCGCAGCATCTGTTCGCCTGCGCGAGCCGGAAGCGGCGACCGGCCGGACGCCGAGGCTCCTGGACCAGGTCCGCCACCGGATCCGTGCTCGCCACTACAGCCCACGAACGGAAGCGACCTACGTTCACTGGGTCCGCCGTTTCATCCGGTTCCACGGGCTGCGGCACCCGGCGATGATGGGCAAGGAGGAGATCGCCGGTTTCCTGTCCTGGCTCGCCGTGGAGGGCAAGATGAGCGCCTCCACGCAGAACCAGGCCCTCAGCGCCATCCTCTTCCTGTACCGGGAGGTGCTGGAGCAGGAGATCCCGTGGATCGA
>JBHHZN010000025.1:0-13713 GCA_046758155.1 Acidobacteriota bacterium
CACGGCCGGAGATCCCATCGTGCTCGATCTGAACGTGGTCGGGAGCGTGAGGGGCAAGCCGATCGCTCAGGTCGATATCGTCGTTCGCGCCGTCCCCGAGGGCGAGAAGCGATCGATCACACTGTTCCAGGGGCGAACCGACGACGCCGGCAAGGTCCGCGCCGGTGTCGATCTTGCCCGCGACCTGGCCGGGGGCACGCTCATCATCGTGGCCAGTTGCCCCCAGGGAAAGGATGAACAGGAATGGATAATCAACCCGGCCTGATCGAGGTGATCGTCAACGGCGAGCCCCGATCCGTCGAGGCCGGCATCGATCTGGAACAACTGCTGCTCCGGCTCGAGCTGCCCCCCGCCCGCGTCGCCGTGGAGCGTAACCGGCGGGTGGTTCCACGGGGGAGGTTCTCGGGAGAGCCTGTGCGGGATGGCGATCGACTCGAAATTGTCACACTCGTCGGGGGAGGATGATGGCTTCAGCCGCGCTCGTCATCGCAGGTGAAAGCTTCGCGTCGGCTCTGATCGCCGGCACCGGCAAGTACTCGTCGTTCGATACCATGCGCCGGGCCCTCGATGCCTCAGGGGCCGGGATCGTCACAGTCGCCGTGCGGCGTGTGAACCTCGCCGACAGGAACACCGAGTCGTTGCTCGATCACATCGACCGGTCCCGCTACATGCTGCTTCCCAACACGGCCGGCTGCTACACCGCCGGCGACGCGATCCGCACCGCGCGGCTCGGCCGGGAGGCGGGCCTCTCACGGTTCGTCAAGCTGGAAGTCATCGGTGACGAGAAGACACTGTTTCCCGACTGCGAGGGTCTCCTCGAAGCCACCCGGGAGCTGGTGAAGGAGGAATTCATCGTCCTGCCGTACACGACCGATGATGTCGTCATGGCGAAAAAGCTCCGGGATGCCGGCGCCGCCGCCATCATGCCCCTGGGCGCTCCCATCGGGTCCGGCCTGGGGCTGCGCAACCAGGTGAACCTGCGTCTGCTCCTGGAAGCGATCACCGACATCCCGGTGATCGTGGACGCGGGCGTCGGCACCGCCTCGGATGCCGCCGTGGCCATGGAGATGGGCTGCGCGGGTGTCCTGATGAACACGGCGATCGCCCAGGCAAGAGACCCGGTGGCCATGGCCCGGGCGATGCGGCTGGCCGTCGAGGCCGGGAGGCTCGCCCACCAGGCGGGACGGATCCCCAGGAAGCTTTACGCGACAGCCTCGAGCCCCGTCGAGGGACTGATCTGAGGCCCTCTCAGCGTCGCCTGGAGTGCATCGCCGCGCGGGTGTCCCTGTCGATGGCCTTCTCCTTCAACGCCGCCCGCTTGTCGAAATGTTTCTTGCCCCGCCCGAGTCCCAGCTCGACCTTGATGCGTTTGTCTTTCAGGTAGATCCTCAACGCCACCAGCGTCATCCCCTTCGTGAGCTGCCGCTCGAGGCGGCGGATCTGGGCCTTGCGCAGCAGCAGCTTGCGGGGGCGCAGCGGCTCGTGGTTCATCCTGTTGCCGTGTGGATAGGGGCTGATATGGCAGTTGTAGAGCCAGGCCTGAGAGTCCTGGAGCCGAGCGTACGAATCCTTCAGGTTGCACAGACCCAGCCGCAACGACTTCACCTCGGTGCCCCGCAGGACGAGGCCGGCCTCGATGCTGTCCAGGATGAAGTAGTTGAACCGTGCCTGGCGGTTGGTCGTGAGGACCTTCGAGTAAGGCATGGAACCTGTCCGAGGTGTTTCAGGAAGACGGCCGGAACTATACCACCTCGCCGGTGCTCGACACGCCCCGCGGCGGCGGGCGGGGACAGAAAACACCATGCCCGGCCCGGGGGAGCCAGGCCCCGCGGGAGCGCCGGATGATGGGGCGCCCGGGGTGCCGGCCGGCTTCGCCGGCGGGCGATCCGCACCGATCGCGGCCTTGACCGGTCGTCGAAGCCGATGCCATACTCTGCTCGCAATTCCCTACCGGCCGGCATGCCACGGCGTCCGGAACGCCTGTGCGCCGGGGCCCGGCCGTTAACATAGAAGAGACTTGGCCATGGGGTGCGCAGCAGGCGCCTGTGGGCCGGGCGGGTCGTGTGGCTCCACCGGGGGTTGTGCCTCGGGCGGCTCCTGCGGCACCGCCGGTTGCGGCTCGCGTTCGCGGGCCGGCACGCCACGAAACATCGTCGGCGTCATCTTCCACAACACCGCGAAAACCTACTACCTCGACGCTTCCGGCCTGACGCTGCGCGAGGGCGAGCACGTCGTCGTCGAGGCCGACCATGGCGAGCGATTCGGCACGGTCGCGCAGGCGAGCGGCCCTTCGCGGAAATTCGCCGGCGCCCGCGGCCTCCCGAAGGTCCTGCGCCGCGCCACCGGTCGCGACATCTCCGTCGATAGGGAAAACCGCCAGCGTGAGAAGAAGGCGTTCGATTTCTGCCAGGGGCGTATCCGCAAGAATCGGCTCGAAATGAAGCTCGTCTACGTCGAGGAGGCGTTCGACCGCCAGAAGCTGACCTTCTATTTCACGGCGGAGGGACGGGTCGATTTTCGCGAACTGGTGCGCGAGCTGGCCCAGCAGTTTCACAGCCGCATCGAGATGCGCCAGATCGGCCCGCGCGACGAGGCGAAGGTCCTCGGAGGCTACGGCGATTGCGGCCGGCCGCTTTGTTGCACCACCTTCCTCAGGGAGTTCGCGCCGATCTCGATCCGCATGGCCCGCCGCCAGGGGCTGAGCCTCAACCCCTCGAAGATCTCCGGCCGGTGCGGGCGCTTGAAGTGTTGCCTGAAGTACGAGGACACCGGCGAGGACCTCCGAAAAACAGGCGCCCTTTCCCCGCCTTCCGGGGGCGATGCGCCCCGGGAAGCCAACGCCTAGGGCATTCGCCGCGCGCGGTCGCTTCCCTCGCGCCGCCGCTACGTCGGGTTCCTGCTCCGGTGGGCCTCGCCTTGCACCCGGACCGCCGAGTACACCGCGGCTCGCGGCAGGCCGGTTTCCTGCACGAGCGTCTTCAGTGCCTGGCGGCGTGGCACTCCTTGCGAGACGAGCTGCCGGTAGCGCTGCCTGAGCCGGGCCGGGGTCACGGCGGTCACGGGCGATCGCGCGCGCGGGGACGCATCCAGCACCAGGGTGAACTCGCCGCGCGGGGCGCGATCGGCCAGCCGCCGGCCCAGATCGCCGAGCGTCGTGCGGTACACCTCCTCGTGCATCTTGGTCGCCTCGCGCAGCAGCGTCACCTTCCGGTCACCCAGCGCCGCGAGCAGGTCATCGGCCGTCTTCCGGATGCGGTGCGGCGCCTCGAACAGGACCACGGGCCACGGCTGATCGCCCAGAGCCGCCAGCGCCTCGCGGCGGGGCGTCCCCTTGACGGGAAGGAAACCGGCGAACAGGAAACCCGCGGCCGGGAAGCCGGCCACGGAGAAGGCCGCACTCGCAGCCGACGCGCCGGGCACGGGGCTGACCCGTAGCCGCGCCTCGAGCGCCTCGTCGATGACGAGGGCGCCCGGGTCGGAAAGGCCCGGCGTTCCCCCGTCGCTGACCAGCGCGACGTCCTCGCCGCGCCGCAGCGCGTGCAGGATCACGCGCGCCTGCCGGCGTTCGTTGAACTTGTGATAGGAGATGAGCCGGCCGGGCCGGATCCCGAAGTGCTGCAGGAGGCGCCGGGTCCTGCGCGTGTCCTCGCAGGCGACGATCGGGGCGGCCGACAGCGCCTCGAGCGCGCGCGGCGTCATGTCCTGGAGGTTCCCGACGGGAGTCGCCACGATGAACAGGGTCCCTGAGGCCGCCATCGTCGGTCACGTGCCCCAATCGCGCGGGTACCGGAAATCGATGCCGACCGTGCGGGACGAGAGCTTCGCGATGAGGGGCAGCCGCCGCTTGTACTGCGAGCGCCGCATGAGAAGAACCACCCGCTCGACCATGCGGCGCGGCCACCCCGCCCGGCGGGCGGCGGCCGGACTGAGGCGCTCATCCACGAGCAGGTACAGGAGCCGGTCGAGCTGCGCATAGGGATAGCCGAGCTCCTTCTCGTCGGTCTGCTCGGGCCACAAGTCAGCGGTCGGCGTCTTGCGCCGGATGGACCGCGGCACATCGAGGTGAGAGGCCAGCCGGCGGACCTGCGTCTTGTAAAGGTCGCCGATGGGGTTGATCGAGGACGCCATGTCGCCATGGATGGTCCCGTAGCCGAGCAGGAGTTCTGACTTGTTGCTCGTGCCCAGGACGAGGGCATCGTGAGCCTTGGACCTGTCGTACAGGATACTCATCCGCTCGCGGGCCATCTTGTTTCCACGGCGCAGGCGGTTCGCCTTCGGGTCGTTCTCGAAGTACGCGTCCACCATGGGGGTGATGTCGAACTGTTCGATCCGGATGCCGAGCCGTCGCGCGAGGTCCCGGGCGTGTCTCGCGCTGGCGGGATGGCTGAGACGGTGCGGCATCAGGACGGCCACGACGCCCCGTCGGCCCAGGGCCCGGCGGGCCAGGCACGCCGCCACCGCCGAATCCACACCACCGGAGAGCCCCACGACGACGCGCCGCCGGCCGACGCGGCGCGTCTCCTCGGCGATGAAACCGGTGAGGATAGTCTCCACGAGCACGGGATCGATCGATAGATCCACCTGAGGAGATGCGCTCAATCGGCTCACTCCCGCCGGTAACGGGCGGCGGCGATCCGCTCCAGTTCTCTTCGCACCAGATCCAGCTTCTCGTCACGCAACACCGGGTAGGCGGTCCGCGCCGTGCGCAACCTCGTCGGGTGCATCGCCACCGAGACCCGGGCGGCGCCGGCAGGCCTCGCTTGCGCGATCACGCGACCGGCCGGGTCGACCCCGAACGATCCGCCGCAGAAGTTCCAGCCGTCCTCGTAGCCTGTCCGGTTCACGTACAGGACGAAGCAGGTGAGAAACCGCGCCACGACCTGTCCGAGGATCACCCACGACGCTCCGGGGGATGTCTCTTTCCTCGCGCCGAGATCCTTCGTCGGGCTGTTCGACATCACGAGCAGCACCTCCATGCCCTCCTGCGCGAGAAGGTAGGAGGAGGAGAGGTGCCAGAAATCTTCGCAGATCAGGATCCCCGTGCGCCCCCAGGGGGCATCGAAGGTGCGGAAGACCTCCCCCGGAGCGAAGTCGCGGCCTTCATCGAACATGCTGTAGGTGGGAAGGTAGACCTTCCGGTGCAGGTGGACCCGTTTGCCCTTGATGAAGCAGGCGGCGGCGTTGTGGAATGTGATGCCGGGCCCCTGTTCGACGAAGCCGGCCACGACGGCCACGCGTTTGCTGGCTTGGGCCAGTTGTCGCAGGATCGGGCTCCGGTCGGCCTGCAGGGCGCAGTCGGCGACCAGGTCCTGGAGCAGGTAGCCGGTGAGGCTCAGCTCGGGGAAAACGATGAGATCCGCTCCGGCCTTTTCCGCGCGGCGGATCTCCTGCAGGTGGATCCGGAGATTGCGGGTCGAGTCGCCCAGAACCGGGACGATCTGCGCCAGAACCGCTTTCATCGACCGCTCCCTTCCCGTGGCCGCGGATCGTAGCACACGTCAGGGATGCCCCCTGGCCTCGCCCGACATCCGCTCGCGCATGATCGCCTCGTGGATCCGCTGGTGGCGCTCGAGGGCGCGGCGTGCCTCCTCGGTGCGGCCCAGCTTCGTGAGGGAGCGACTCAGCAGGAAGAAGGCGCGGTTGTTTTCAGGGTCATCGCGGGTGACCGATTCCAGGACCTGGACCGCGTGCTCGTGGTCACCCGATCGCGCCAGCGCCGTGGCGAAGGCGATGCGGATCGGGATATCTTCCGGGTCCGCCCGAACGGCACGGCCGAGCAGATCGACAGCCCGATCAAGCCGCTTCATCAGCAGGCAGATCGACCCCGCCCCCGACAGCGTCTTCGCGTCGGCGGCCCCCGCGGCGATGACCTCATCGAACTGCGCCAGCGCCTCGGGATAGCGCGATGCCTGCATGAGGGCCGTGGCCATCTCCGCCCGGACGTCGTGCCGCTCCGGCTTCGAGGCCAGGAAACCATCGAACATCGCGGCGGCCTCCGCGGGCCTGTGCAGCAGCGCCAGCATCCGCGCCAGGCGCAGGCGGGTCATCAGCACGCGTTCATCCTCGCCGGCCACCGCGAGATACTCGCCGTACACCGCGGCCGCCTGCTCCAGTCGGCCGGTGGTCTCGTAGAGCCGGGCGAGGTTGAACAGCACGCCGGGATTGGGAGGCTCCAGCCGCGAGGCACTCGCGAGGACCTGCTCGGCGCGGTCCAGCTTGTTCATCATCAGAAGGACCTGGGCGAGCAGCGACAGGCAGGCCCCCTCGTCCGGCTTGATGGCGAGGGCGGCTTCGAGGGCGCTCTCCGCCTCGGGGAACTGCTTGCGGGAGGCGTAGATCTGCCCGAGCCGGCACTGACTGCGCCAGTGCCCGGGATCCAACCTGATGGCCTCGCGCAGCCGCGCGATCGCCTCATCCGCTTGTCCCTGCCTCAGGAGCTGCTCGGCCCGTTGATACAACGCGTCGGCCGGCGCGGCCGGAGCCGCCTGGGCGAGCAGACCGATGACGAGCGCGCAGGCGAGAGTGATCATTCGCCGACCCTGCGCGGATCCTCCCCCTCGACCAGGGTGTACTCCGCACCGGCGGGCAGATCCCGAAACGTCTGCCGCCGCCCGGAGGGCCATACCACCTCCAGGGTGTCCACCAGGCGCGCGCGCCCGAGCCCGACGGTCAGCTTCGGATCGCACGCCCACTGGAAGGATCCGCCTCCGCTCGCGTACCGGACCAGGCGTCTGTCACCGGCCGTAAGGATGAACCTGGTGCCGATCCCGGACCTGTTGGACGTGGTGCCGACGGGCCGCAGGGCGATCCAGGCTTGCGCCGACCCCGCGTTGTTGCGAAGCAGCAGGGGCTTGCCGTCGATGATGGTGAGGATGAGATCCTCGTCGCCGTCCCGGTCGAAATCCCATGCGCCCCCGGCGCGGTGACTGTTCGCGATGTTGAACCCGGACCCGGCGACGGCGCTCTCATCGACGAACACCCGCCGGCCGCCGGACGCGGTGTTGTGGAGCAACAGATTCTTCTCCTTGTAGGTGCTACCGATCTGCATGCGGTCGACGCCGGAATAGACATGTCCGTTGGCGAAGAACAGATCCAGATAGCCATCATTGTCGTAGTCGAAAAACTGCGTCGCCCATCCCAGCACCAGGTATGTTCTCTGCGCCAGGCCGACCTCGTACGTCACGTCCTCGAAGAAGCCGTCGCCCGCATTGCGGAAAACCTGATAGAACTGATGCGAGAAATTGGAAACGACGAGGTCCAGGCGCCCGTCGCCGTCGACGTCGCCGAAGCTTGTCCCCATGGAACCCTGTTCGGCCCCGTCGGTCCCGTACGCCACGCCGCTCATCGCCCCCACCTCATCGAAGGTTCCGTCTCCCCGATTGCGGTAAAGCTGGTTCGGCGTCGCGTCGTTGGCGACATAGATATCGACGTCGCCGTCTTCGTCGTAATCCGCCGCCGCCACTCCCAGCCCGAACAGGCCGATGTCGGTGCGGATGCCGGAGCGGGCGGTCACATCCTCGAAGGTGCCGTCCCCCCTGTTGCGATACAGGATGTCCACCACCCCGTCCAGGCCGGTGGGACCGCACATGACCATCTCGCCCCGATAAAAGCAGGGGCGATCCTTGTCGCCCCGACGCGGGACGCGGGCCGGGTCGAACGCGACGTAGTTGGCGACGTACAGGTCCAGCAGGCCGTCCGCGTCGAAGTCCGCGAAAGCCGCCGAAGCTCCCCAGCGCCGGTCGTTCACGCCGGCCGCGGCGGAGACGTCGCGGAAGGTCCCATCGCCGCTGTTGCGGTACAGCTTGTTGGCGCCGTAGGCGGTGACGAACAGGTCGGTCCAGCCGTCGTTGTCGAAGTCTCCCACCGCCACGCCGAACCCCCAGAACGGCCGGCCGAGCCCCGCCCGGGCGGTCACGTCCTCGAAGGTCCCGTCGCCGCGGTTGCGGAAGAGCCACGGCAGGGGATCCTTTCCCGCCGGGTAACCCCCCAGGCGCGAGCCGTTGGCGAAATACAGGTCCTGCCAGCCGTCCCCATCGTAATCGAAGGCCGCGACACCGGTCCCGAGCGTCTCGACGATGAAATCCTTCGAGGGGCCGCCGCTGACCAGATGCACCGTCTCGAGCCCCGCGGCGGCGGTCACGTCGGTGAAAACCGGCCTCGCGGCTTGGCCCGCAAAGGCCAGCAACAGTCCTGCGATCAGCAAGGTCACCTCCTCATTATACGGGAGATGCCCATGCCCCCGTGGTCCCGCGGCGCCGGAGGGCAAGCTTCATGAAACGTCAGGCCGCACGGGTTGCGAACCACCGTTGTGGTTGATACGATTTGCCGCGCGTTGAGCCGATCGCGCAGAGGCTACTGACCATGATCCGGGAGCCCGCCGTCGCCGGGCAGTTCTACCCCGCCGATCCCGCAGTCTTGCGGGCGGAAGTGGAAAGACTCCTGCGCCCGGCAGTGCAGGGCGAGGCCGCCGCCGCGCGGGATCGGGCGGAAACCCTCGCGCTGGTCGTCCCCCACGCCGGGTACATCTACTCGGGGCGCATCGCCGGGGCGGTGTACGCGGCCTCGCGGTTGCGCAGGGATCTGGTGATCTTGTGTCCGAATCACACCGGGCAGGGAAGGCCCGTGGCGCTCATGAACCGGGGCGCGTGGAGGACGCCGCTGGGTTCGGTCGCCATCGACGAGGATCTCGCCGACCGCGTTCTGCGGTGTTGTCCGTACGCCGAGATCGATGACCGGGCCCATCGCAGGGAGCATTCGCTGGAAGTGCAGATACCGTTCCTGCAGTCGAAACTGGGGTCTTTCTCCTTCGTCCCGATCTGCGTGGCGTCGCTGGATCTGCCGGACCTTCTGCAGCTCGGTTCCGGCCTGTCACGAGCGCTGTCGGAGCCGTCGGTCTCGGCCAGCATCATCATCTCGAGTGACATGAGCCATTACATCCCGGCCGATGAAGCCCGCCGGAAGGACGGACTGGCGATCAATGAGATCCTCCGCCTGGACTCGGCCGGGCTGGACCGGGTCGTGCGGGAACACGGGATCTCGATGTGCGGCATCGCCCCGGCGGTGGTCGGCCTGGCCGCGGCCAAGGCCGCCGGAGCCCGCTGGGCGCAGTTGATCGCTTACGGGCACTCCGGCGACGTGACCGGAGATCACGCGAGCGTCGTGGGTTACGCCGGCCTCACCATCTCATGAGGCGGATCTTCATCCTCATCGGGGTGCTGCTGATGAGCCTGCCACCCGCGCGCGGCGACGAACGCGTGATCGAGCTGCCCGGTGACGGCCAGCCCCGCATCTCCGCCGACCGGTTCGAACAGATCTCGGAAGGAAAACTGCTCCTGACAGGGGACGTTGACCTGAGGTACCAGGACATGCGCATCCTGGCCGACGAGATCGAGTACGACGACGCGGCCCACATGGCGCATGCCACGGGCAACGTCGTGATGATGTTCGGCCGGAGCCAGATCAGCGGCGATCGACTCGAAGTCGATCTGGCAACACGGATGGCGACGATCTGGAACGCCCACGGCTACATGGAGCCGGACATGGTCTTCGAGGCGGACAAGCTGGAGCGCATCGCGGAGGACAAGGTCGTCATCACCAACGGGACCGTGTCCACGTGCACCCAGCCGACGCCTTACTGGGCGTTCCACGTGTCGAAGGCGACGCTGCACAAGGATCACTACGCCTTCATGCACAACGTCTCCTTCCGTGTGAAGAAGGCCCCGGTGCTGTACATACCCTTTCTTGCCTGGCCGATGAAGCGGGACCGCGCCTCGGGGCTCCTCCTGCCGAACGTGGGATTCTCGCGCAGGCGGGGCTCGTTCATCGGCAACGAGCTGTACCTCGTGCTGGGACGCAGCCAGGACCTGAGTCTTCTGCTCGCCAAGTTCGGGCAGAGCGGCACCGGGACCGGATTCAACTATCGCTTCGTGCCCGCCGAGGCAGGGGAAGGGCGATTCAGCGGCTTTTACATCCAGGACCAGGTCGACGACCCGATCTCGCCCGGCGCCGAGACGAACCGCACCCGGTATCGGTTCAATTTTCACGAGACGCAGAGCTTCAAGTACGGATACCGGCTCCTGGCCGACCTGAACGTGGTCAGCGATTTCGATTATTTCCTGGACTTCGAGAGGGACATCCGTCAGACGACCAGCCCGACGATCTTCTCGCACATCGATCTCGTGCGAAACTGGAGCAATTACTCCCTGAACGTCAGGCTGGAACGCCAGGAGCAGTTCATCACGTCCGACGAGGAGGCGACGCTGCAAAGGCTGCCCGAAATGGAGTTTCGGGGCCACGGCGTCCGGTTCGGGCGCACGCCCATCTACCTGTCGTTCATCTCGTCGCTGTCGGTCTTCAACAAGGGTCAGCGCACGACGGACCCAACCTTCGGGTTCGTCGGCCTGGAGTCCACCTACCAGCGCGTGGATCTGTTTCCCACCATCTCGGCTTCCTTCACGCCGGTTCCCTGGCTCGACATCTCGCCGTCGTTCTCCACCCGCGGGACCTATTACTCGCGGACCCTCGAGGACCCGAACAGCCGGTTTCTGGTCACGTCGGGCGCCGACGGCTTTCGCAGCTTCGAATCGTTCAACCTCGCTATCGTCGGGCCGCGTTTTTACCGCCTCTACGGCGACCTGAACGACGACACGAAACCACGCTACAAGCACACATTCGAGCCCAGGCTCAATTACACGTTCATCCCCGAGGTCAGCGGCGAGAGCGACATCATCCGCTTCGATGAGGTGGATTCCGTCGCCGGCGATATTCATCAGATGGCGTACTCGGTCACGAGCCGCCTGTTCGCGAAGCGCCCGTCCCGGGAGCCCAAGAAGAAGAAAGGCGCCGGGCCACCACCTCCGACCGACGCCGCCGGCCCCACGCAGGTCGAGGGCCCCCTGCTGGATCTGAAGTCCCTGCCCGACGAGATCAAGGCGGTCCTCGCGGATCGGAAGAGGTCGCCGGCCGTCGGGACGGTGGAGATCGCCTCGTTCGACGTGACGCAGGTCTACTCGTTCGACCACGACAAACCGTTCCGAAACCTCCACGTGGAGCCGGACGGCACGACGAAGGAACGAACCTCGCCGGCCGGGCCGATCGTGGGGACCCTCCGTTACAATCCCACTCCCCAGGCGAGCCTTGACCTGCGCCTGAGCTACGACACGTTCAACGACGACCTCGACACGGTGAGCCTCTCGACCAACCTTCGCAGCCTGAAATACGGTTACATCCGAGCATCCTGGTTCTTGAACCGGGACCTGGACGGACGGTCGGTCCGCATCAACCCGTTCGATCCGAACTCCCCGCTCACGCGTGACGTCATCGACACCAGCCAGGTCCGGCTGCTCGGGGGGACGGCGTTTCTCAATCGCAAGATCACCTTCGACTTCGAGGGATCGTACGACATAGAGAATCGGGACCTGCAGGATCAGCGTTACCGATTCGGCTACAACACCCAGTGCTGCGGGATCATGATGGAGGTGGCCCGGCGCGATTTCGACACCATCGATGAGATCGAGTACCGCTTCACCCTGAACCTGAGGGGGGTCGGGACGTTCCTTGATCTGCAGGGAACCCCGCAATAACGTGGCCTGCGTGAATCAAGCCGATCGAATCGAGCAACTGCCGCTCATCCTCGGCAGCCGGGGCCGGCTGGGTCGCGCGCTGTGCGAACTGATCGAGAACGAACACACGGATGACCTGCCCGACGCCGTCTTCGCCACGCGTGATGAGCTGGACGTGACCGATACCTTCCGGCTTAGTTCGGAGTTCGAGCGAATCCGGCCGACCGTGGTTGTCAACTGCGCCGCGTTCGCGCGGGTGGACGATTGCGAGACCTACCCCGATCTGGCCGAAGCGATCAACCACGCGGGGGCGCGCACCGTGGCCCGTGCTGCCCGTTCGGTCGGCGCCCGTGTGATCCAGATCTCCTCGGATCTCGTCTTCGACGGCGTGCAGCCGGGGCCGCGACGCCCCTACCGGGAGGAGGATCCCCCCCGCCCGCTGTCGCAATACGCCCGCACGAAGCTGGCGGGAGAGAGGGCGGTCGCCGAGGAGAATCCCGATCACACCATCATCAGGAGCTCGTGGTACTTCGGCCCGTGGCCGGCGGACCGGTTCCCGGAGGTGTTCCTTCGCGCGCTGCAGGAGGGCCGCCTGCTGCGGATGGTCGCCGACCGGATCGGGTCGCCGACCTACCTCACGGACCTGTCCCGTGCCATCGTGAACATCATCCACACGCCCTACCGGGGTATCCTCCATTTCGCCAACCGGGGCGACCCGGTATCCCGCTACCGCGTGGTGGAGGCGCTTGCCGGCAGGCTCGGCATCGACACGTCGCACCTGATCCCGATCCCCGCCGCGCAATGGAACGAGGACCTCGCCGAGCGGCCCGCGTATTCGCCCCTGGACCCGAGCCGCTACGAGAGAATCACCGGCCGGCGATCCCGGACCTGGGAGGAATGCCTGGAGGAGTATGTCCGAGGGCGGAGGCGATGAGGGTATTTCTCACGGGAGGCACGGGGTTCCTGGGCAAGAGGATCGCCGAACGCCTCGTGCGCGCCGGACACCAGGTGCGCGCCCTGGTCCGGCCGGGTCGTGGGGATCGCCGGATGCCGAAGGGGGTGGAGCCGGTCACGGGCGATGTCGTGGATCGGGACAGCCTCGCGCGCGGGGCCGAGGGAGCCGAGGTGATCTTCCACATTGCCGCTCTCGTGAAGATGTGGGCGCCGGACCGCAGGCGCTTCGACGATGTCAACATCGGCGGCCTGCGCAACATCCTCGAGGTCGCGCGTCGCACGGGAGTGCGCCGCCTCCTCTATACATCCTCCTTCATCGCCCTCGGGCCGACCGACGGCCGCGTCGCCGACGAGACGTGGGTCCACCCGCCCGAGCGATATCACAACGACTACGAACGGACCAAGGCGGCCGCCGACCTGGTGGCCCGCGCTGCGGCCGCCGAGGGAGCTCCCATCGTCATTCTTTACCCGGGGGTCATCTACGGCGCCGGGGAGATGACCGGCGGAAGCCTCATGACCAAGACCATCCGTGACTTCATGAGAAGACGAGTCCCGTACCTGGGTAGCGGCGATCAGACGATCTGCTACGCGTTCATCGACGACGTGGTCGAGGGGCACATGGAGGCGCTCGCGCGCGGGCAGCTCGGCCGCGGCTATATCCTGGGGGGGGAGAACGTCGATTTCCACCGTCTCTTCACTCTCCTGTCGAAGCTGACCGGCATCCCGGCGCCCCGCCTGCACGTTCCTTTCCGGGTGATGGAGCTGGCCGGCAGGCTCCTGCGCTGGAGGGCCGACCTGACGGGCGCGGAACCGGCGCTGACCGACCAGGTCGTCCGGATCTATCGCCACGACTGGGCCTACAGCTCGCAACGCGCCTGCCGGGAGATCGGATATCGCATCACACCGCTGGAGGAAGGCTTGCGGCGGACCGTGCAGTGGTTGAGGTCGCGGCCAGCATGAGCGGCGCAGGCGGCCTGGGGGCCCCGGAGGTCTCGCGAAAACTCCTGCACATAGGTGCGGGCCTCCTGGCCTTGACCCTGCCGTGGCTGGACCGCTGGGACGCGGCGTTCATCTGCCTGGGAGCCTTCCTGCTCAACTGGCTGGTCCTGCCCCGCATCACGCGGCACCGTCTCGAGCGCGCGGAGGATCGGGCCAGAGGCCTCGCCGCCGGGATCGTCGTCTATCCCCTGTCCGTGGG
>JBHHZN010000026.1:0-13669 GCA_046758155.1 Acidobacteriota bacterium
GAACCGGGACTGGGAAGGCGTTTTCTATCCTCGGGGAATCGCCCCGCGTGATTACCTGGCCCACTACGCGACACGCTACCGCAGCGTCGAGGTCGATTCGACCTGGTACAACACGCCGCCGAGATCGACGACCAAGCGCTGGCGGGAACTGTTGCCGCCCGGATTCATCCTCTTCGCCAAGATCCCGCGAGTCATGACACACGAGAAAGTCCTGGCAGGATGCGAGAAGGAACTGGCGCAGTTCCTGGCCGCCATGGAGCCGCTCGGGGACAGGCTCGGCCCGCTGCTCATTCAGCTCCCGTACTTCAATCGTGCCTCCGGGATGACCCTGGAGACACTTCTCGAGCGCTTGCGGGCATTCCTGCGCCAACTGCCGCAGGAGTTCCGCTTCGCTCTGGAAATCCGGAACCGGAAATGGCTTCGACCGCCTCTGATGGAGATGCTGAGAAGACACGGGGTCGCCCTGACGCTTCTGGACCATCCCTGGATGCCGCGCGTCGAGGAGATCTTCGCCATGGTCGAGCCGGTAACGGCGTCTTTTTCCTATGTGCGCTGGCTCGGGGATCGCCGGGGCATCGAGAAGATCACTCGCACGTGCGACCGTGTCCTGGTCGATCGATCCGATCGCTTGCGCGCCTGGATCGGCGCCATCCGGACGCTGCTCGAAGAGCAGGTCACGGTGTTCGGGTACTTCAACAATCACTACGCGGGCTACGCTCCCGGATCGATCGATCTGTTCGAGCGGATCTGGGACGAGATGTGAGCTGGTCGATCCGCACCGTTCCACGCAGCACGGTCACCGCCCGTCCCTGGATTCGAACCGACGATACCCGATCACGATCCATCCCCACGGTGACGTCCACGCGCCCCGGGCGGCCGATAAGATCTCCTTGCTCGGCCTGGTAGGTCGCGCTGCGATGACTCCCGCGAACCGGTCCGGGCCGGATTCTCCCGGCGGCCGCCAGGTAGACGGCCACCGGTGCCTGAGCGGACCCTGTCACAGGATCTTCCTCGATTCCGTAGGCGGGAGCGAACATCCGCAGATGCACCGCGGAGGTCTCCTCCACCGTTTGCGTACTCAGCACGATGGTGTTTCCGATCCCGGAGGCCCGATCCAGGTCACATAGAGCGACAAAATCGGGCCTGATGTCCTTCAACGCCGCGAGGCTTCGCACCGGCACGATCCCCCAGTCCGCCACCTTCATTGACGGCAGGCTCGTATCGATCGCCTCTTTCGCGAGCCGCAGGGCCGCGTGCAGCTCGCCCGCGGAGCCACCCAGGGGCATCGCCCGCGGCACGGGCAGGTCCATCGAGACGAGCGGACGGTCGCCCTCCCGCCCCAGCCCGATCGGTAGGATGCCGCTGCGCGATTCCATCCTGTACGCCCCGGCCGCCAGCCGTCCCGTCTCCATGGCGGCGTGGAACGTCGCCACCGTGGCATGGCCGCATAACCGGACCTCCACCGTCGGGCTGAACCATCGCACGCGCAGGTCGGCATCCGGGACCGTCGCCGGCAACAGAAACGCCGTTTCCGACAGGTTCATCTCCCGCGCGATTCGCTGCATCGCCCGCGACGACAGGTTCCCGGCATCGAGCACCACGGCCGCCGGATTACCGCTGAACGGCTCGACCGTGAAGGCATCCACGACGAACAACTCGACCCGTGATGACCCCGACAACATCCCTCACTCCTTCCCGCTTTCCTCCTCGCGCACGGCGGCCCCGGGCTTTCGCAGGCGAAGCTTGTCCCGCAAACTCTTCAGGACCCAGCGGGCCCTCTTGCTGTGGGGACTTAGGACGGCGAGGCCCGCGAGGATGAAGAGGAACCCCGGCCCCGGGACCAACGGCACGGCGAGGAGAAGTCCCCAGAGGATCAAGACGATGCCGAGCGTCATGGTCAGGATCCTCCAGACGATCCCGCCGCGCGGAGTCCTCGCGGCTTCGCCCGGTGGGACCGACTCGGGCTCCGGCGAGCACCGCCTCTCCTGCGGGGGCTTCAAGCGGAGAACCCCGTGGCGGCCTCCCCGTGGAGGATGCCGGTATAGATTATCCGGGCCTCACCCGCCAGGATCACTTCCATCGCCCCGTTATCATCGCGTTCGACCGTCACGGTGCTCGTGCCGCCGGACAGTGTCTTGCAATGCACGGGCGAATCGAGCCGACCGGATTCCATCGCTGCCAGGACAGAGGCGATGCATCCGCTGCCGCTCGACATCGTCTCCCCCTCGATACCCCGCTCGAAAAACCGGATCTCCAGAGTGGAGCGATCCCTGGTCGTGACGAAATCCACGTTCGCCCCGTCCGGTCCCAGGTCGGGATGCCTTCGCAAGCGCGATGCTCGTGCCAGGAACACCTGCTTGTCCATCCCATGGGCATCGCGAACCTCGACGACCAGATGGGGGACACCCGCCTGGACAAACGTCGCGTCGAACTCGCGCGAGATCTCGTCGAGAGAGCCCTCCAGCCAGATCGTCTTCCGCTCGATCCGGGGGTGGCCCAGGGGCAGGCGGAACGACGGCGCGTCGTCCGCCACGGTCGCTTGCAGCGTCCCGATATCCGTCTCGATGGTCATCTGCTCCGGAGGGGCCCAGCGCCTGACCGCGACCATCCGAGCAACGCAGCGAACACCGTTGCCGCAAAGGGCCGCGCGGCCGCCGTCGGCGTTGAAGTAATTCATCTTCACGTGAGCCTGCTGGGATGCCTCGATGATGATGAGCCCGTCGGCGCCGACGGAATGGGCCCGTGCGCACAGTCGGGCGATGCTCCCCGCGTCGATCGCCGCCGGATCGCATTCGGCGGCGGTCACGTTATCGATGACGATGAAATCGTTTCCGCCGGCCGACATCTTGGTGAACCGGATACCGGCGACATTCACGATGCCCCTCCCAGGACCTCGACGGCCTGATCCGAGAAGCGGCTCTCGTTGACCGATGTCGCCGAGTCCAGCGCCGTGACGGCATACGCGTACGAGATCCCCGGGAGGGCCGTCTTGTCCGAGTAGGTCGTCGTGGTGAGATCCTCCGGCGTCAGCAGATGCCAGGCGCCCTCGGCTCCGTCAGCCCGGTAGATCCGGTAACCCCTCAGGTCGGGTTCGCGGCTGGGCCTCCAGAACAACCGGATGATGCCCTCCTCCGCCACGGCCGCGAGCCCCTCGGGGGGTGCCGGCGGGTAGAGATCCTCGTAGGCGGCCAGCACCGTTGCCCCATCGGAACTCTCACAACCGCTCGCGGAGGTGGCCCGCACCGTGTAGAGAAACGGCTGGTCCACCGGGACCCGGGCATCGAGGTAGGTCGTGGCCTCCTGGGGGGACGCTTGCAGGGGATCTTCCGGCATCTTCTCCGACGGCGCGCGGCGGTAGATATTGAAACGCACCTTTCGCTGCTGTCCCGGTCCGGGAGAAAATTCGAGACGAATCCCCTTCGGGGTCACGCGCGCCACCGCCGCGATCGGGGCCGGCGGAGGGTCGCAGACCACGATGTGGCTGATCGGCGATGGCCGGGACCTACGCTTCTTGGGCTCGATGACCTGGACCACGAACGACAGTTGACGTCCCCGCAGGGCCCGGGCCCCACCCGGAACCTCCAACCCGGCGGCGATGCTCTCGAGGGGCAAACCCACCCTCAGCCGCCCGCCTCGAGCGTAGGCGTCCCATTCCGATTCGTCGACCTTCCACGCGATCGCCGGGTTGGCCGCCACCACGGCCGGGTCTCTCGGCGCGGGCTGCTGTGCCGTCATATAAACGTGCACGACGGCGTCAGCTCCCAGAGGCTGCTCGTCCGTGCGGCGCCCTGGCCGATTGAACGACAGCACGATCCGGTCGCCGATCTGCCGCGCGCGCAAGGCCGCGATCCCTTCGGGGACGATCTTCAAGGGCGGCAAGGGAGGGCCTTTCTTGCCGCATCCGACCAGGAGGACCGTCACGACGCACAGGAGAGGGACCCGCACGGGGAGCGGCCCGCTGCGAGCCGACCCGATGGCGAAGCGACTCACCAGGGCCATTAGAGAATGAACCGGCTGAGGTCCCGATCATCGACGATCCCCGAGAGCCTCCGCCGCACGTACTCGGCATCGATGATCTGCTTGCGTTCGGCCAGGTCATTCCCCTCGAACAAGATCTCATCGAGAACCTTCTCGAGCAAGGTGTGCAAGCGGCGCGCACCGATGTTTTCGGTCCGCTCGTTGACAGTGACCGCGAAGTCCGCCAGAGCTTCCACCGCATCGGGCGTGAAGGTCAACTCCACTCCATCCGATCGCATCAGCGCCATGTACTGCTTCACGAGGGCGTTTTCCGGCTCGGTGAGGATTCGCACGAAATCATCCCGCCCGAGTGGATCCAGCTCGACGCGTATCGGAAACCGCCCCTGCAGCTCCGGCATCAGGTCCGACGGCTTCGTCGTGTGGAATGCTCCCGACGCGATGAACAAAATGTGGTCCGTCCGGACCATACCGTACTTCGTGCTGACGTTGGTCCCTTCGATCAGTGGGAGAAGATCCCTCTGCACGCCCTCGCGCGAGACATCCGGCCCACCGCGCGAGGCGAACCCTCCGACGATCTTGTCGATCTCGTCCAGGAACACGATCCCCGACTGCTCCACCCTCGTGACCGCATCTCGGATGGTCTGATCCATGTCGATCAGCTTATCTTCTTCCTCCTTCATGAGGTATTCGCGCGCCTCCCGGACGCTCATCTTCGTCCGCCTCGGGCGCTGGCCGAACACACCCGGCAGCATGTCCTTGAGGTTGAAATTGATCTCCTCCATCCCCTGCGGCGAAAAGACCTGCAGCGGCATCGACCGCGAGGGCGACTGGACCTCGACCTCGACGGTTCGCTCGTCCAGAGAACCCTCCGCGAGCTTCCGGCGCAGGATCTCCCGCGTCCGAGCGTAGCGCTCCGCCGAGGTGTCCGCCTCCGGTCGTTCGCCCTGCGCCGCCGCGTGGCGCGGCCGGTCCGAGGGCGGCGGATCCGGCAGGAGGAAACCGAGAAGGCGCTTCTCCACGTTGGCCCGCGCCTTGCTGCGCACCTGCTTGGCCCGTTCTTGCCGGACCAGATCGACCGCGATCTCGACCAGATCCCGAATCATCGATTCGACATCGCGTCCCACGTATCCCACCTCGGTGAACTTGGATGCCTCCACCTTGATGAACGGAGAACGTGCCAGGCGCGCAAGCCGTCGCGCCACTTCCGTCTTGCCCACGCCGGTCGGACCGATCATGATGATGTTCTTGGGCGCCACCTCCTCCGCCATGTCGGCTGGCAGGTGAAGACGCCGGATGCGGTTGCGCAGGGCTATCGCCACCGCTCGCTTGGCCCTCCCCTGCCCCACGATATACCGGTCCAGTTCGGAAACGATCGCCTTCGGCGTGAGCTCGTCAACTATCCCCTCGCGCCAACGTGGCACGGTGCTGTCCGTCCCGCCGGGCAGGTAGTACACCATTCAGATCTCCTCGACCACGATGCGGTCATTCGTGTAGATGTCGATCCCGGAAGCGATGGTCAAGGCCTCGCGCGCGATCTGGGCGGCCGACAGGGAGCTGTGGGCCATGAGGGCGCGTGCCGCCGCCAGCGCACACGACCCTCCCGACCCGATGGCGATCACACCATCGTCCGGCTCGATCAGGTCGCCGGTGCCCGAAAGAAGGAAGGTCCGCTTGGCATCGGCCGTGATCAGGAGCGCCTCGAGACGGCGTAGAGCTTTGTCGGTCCGCCATTCTTTGACGAGTTCCACGGCAGCTCGCTCCAGGTTGCCGCGAAATTCCTCCAGGCGCCCCTCGAAGCGGGTAAACAGCGCGAAGGCGTCCGCCGCCGACCCCGCAAACCCCGCGATCACGGAATCCTTGTACAAACGCCGCACCTTGTGCGCACCGTGCTTCATCACGACGCTATCGAGCGTGACCTGGCCGTCGCCCGCCAGGGCGACCTTCCCCTGATGCCGCACCGACACGATGGTCGTCGCGTGGATGATGGGTGAACACGACAATTTCCGTTCCTCCAGACACGAGCGAGTGTACCATACCGCTGCACACCGTCTCCGCGACCGACCCCTTGCGCGGCGAGGCGGTTTCCGCGTAGAGTGCCGACTCATGAGCCGGTCGATCCGCCTGTTGCTGGTACTTGCCGCGGTCTGGGCCGTCGCCGCGCCCGCCGGCGGCCCCCTCCTCGCCGGGGGCACCGGCCGCCTGGTCGGCCGAGTCACCGACGAGGGAGGCCGGCGCATCAGCGGGGTTCGGATCCAGGTCACCGGCCGGGGTGCGGTGGGCATCTACGAGGCAACCTCCGACGTGAAGGGGGTCTACGCGATCCCGGGTCTCCCTCTCGGCGAACCGCTCGAAGTGCGCGCCGAAACCGAGGGGAGATCACCGGTCATCTACGTGGGTGTGTACGCCCGCGAGGGTTCGGGCAACCGACGTGATTTCCGTCTCAGGCCGGCCGCGAAGCGGATCTATCTCGTTTTACTCGATGCCCGCGTGCCGTATCACCGGATGGCCCTCGAGGGGATCCGCGCCACGTTGCGGCCCGATCCGCAGGTGGTGTTGCTGTCGGGTGATCCCGGCGCCGACGCACGCCTGCTCCGCCGCATAGACAGCGAGCACCCCAATGCCATCGTCGCGATCGGCAGTCGGGCAGCCCGACTCTCGAGGCGCTGGATCAAGGACATCCCGGTCGTCTATACGATGGTTCTCGATCCGGTCGCCGAGGACCTCAGCACGACGAACCTCTGCGGTATCACGCTCAACGGCGGATTCGATGACCAGCTCGCTCGCCTCGCCTTGGTCAAGCCGGATGCCAGACGGGTGGCCACTATCTACAATCCCCGTACCCTGGCGCATGCCGTCGGGCGCCTCCGACGTGCGGCACGGGACCACGCGATGGAGCTCGTGGCCAGGCCGGCACGCGAAGCCGCTCGGATCCCCGCCGTCCTCGAGACCCTTGATAGGCAGGAGATCGACGCTTTTTTCCTGCTGCTGGATCCCGAGTTGATGGACATCAGGTCATTCGAGATGATCCGGCGATATACCGCAAGCAGGAATCTCGTGTTCATCGTTCCTGATTCCAGCCTGGTGGCCGTGGGTGGGACCTTCTCGTTCACGCCGGGGTTCCGCGAACTGGGCGCCCAGGCGGCCCGTATGGTGGCCAGGATCATCCTGGACGGAGAGCAACCCGCCCTGATCGGCGCCACGTTCCCCGAGACGCGCCGCTTCGCCCTCAACCCGGTCGAGGCCCGCCGACTGGGCATCCCGCTGTCGGTGGCGCTGCAGAGGACCGAGTCACTGGATCCGCACCAGGTCGAAGACCCGGCGGCTCTGCGTGTCGAAACACCGTAGCATCGTGACCTGGATGAGGCCGAGCGGCCCGGTCGACGCCAGGCTGTAGTAGTAAAGGAACCGGCCGCCGGGCGCCCAGAAAGGACGATTCAAGGCACGGCCTGCGGGCTTGTCGAATCGATCGAGCTCGCGCCCCTCCTCGTCCAGCATGACGATGTCCCACTGACCGTCGTGATGATCCACGACGGCTATCTTCTTGCCATCGGGCGACAGGGCCGGGTCCCGCCCGACGCCGATCACGTCTCTCGGTGTGATGCCGAAATAGTCCCGGACGTCGAGCCGAAGCCGCGCGATGATGCCTCTCGCCGGATCTTCGCCCGCCTCCAGCCCGACGAGCAACGACTTGGCGTCGAGCGACCACGAGATCCCCCCCACGCGGGGCAACGGCCAGTCACCCAGATCGTAGACATGCAACGGGTGACCTTCCGCGTCGAAGATCATCATCGCATCCCCGGCCCCGGCTTCCCGGCGATTCACCCCGAGCGCGATTTTCCCCCCTCCCGGTGACCATTGGGCGGCCGCGATGGTGGACACCTCCTGCCTCCCGTCCGGTCCGGCGTCGAGGAGTTTCTCCAGGCGAATCCTGCGCCATCGCGCAACGCGCGCGCCGTCGAGCTCGAGAACGTTGAGGGTCAGATCCCGCCCCGTTGACTCGCCCCGATTCACGTCCACCAGGCTCAAGAACAACAGGTGCCGGCTGTTCGGGCTCAGGGAAGGCATGAACGCCGCGCTCTTGTGACCGATGGAGCGGGCCCCCACGACGCGCTTCGGCTTGCTGCCGTCGCCTCGGGCCAGGTAGACCCCCTTCGAGGTCGCGTAGGAGATCCTGGCGGTCCTCAGGGCCGCCCTGATATCCCGATCCTCCACTCCGAGACGAGGCTTGTGCGTCAAGCACGCCGCCTGGACGATGATCAGCCCGGGCACGGCGAGAACGAGTCCCCACGCCCTTATCCTCTTCAAGCACACCTCGTCTTAAGGGGATCCCAGCATGACGCGGATGTCCACCGCCATCGAGCCACGCTCGGTCTTACTGATGATGAAAGGATTGATATCCAGGGAGTCGATCGCGTCCTGCTCGACCATCAACTGCCCCATTCTCAGAAGCATTTGCTCTAAGGTCCCGATGTCCACCCCCGCCTCACCGCGCACGCCCATCAGCAGAGGAAAACCACGGATGCTACGCACCATCTCGGCCGCCTCCCGATCGGTGATCGGCAGCACCCGGAAGGCGACATCCTTGAGCACCTCGACGTAAATCCCACCGATGCCGAACATCCCCACCGGCCCGAACTGCGGATCACGGAAAGCCCCGAGTATGATCTCCTTGCCGCCGGTGATCATCTTCTGGGCAATAATGGGGACGTCGGATCCGAGGCTGTCCAGCCGCTCGCGCAAGGCCGCGTAGGCTTGTCCGGTTTCATCTCCATTGCGCAGGTCCAGCCGCACCGCCCCGAGCTCGGTCTTGTGATCGATTTGTGCCGACCCGGCCTTCAACACGACCGGATATCCGACCTCCAGGCCGAACGCGATCGCCTCGGCGGAGGACGAGACCCGCCGGCAGGGCACAAACGGGATCCCGTAGGTCGCGATGAGATCCCGGGCTTCCAGCAGATCCAGCGCGCCGCCTCCGCGCCGCACCGCTTGGCCGACGATCGCCGCGGCCTTCCCGTGATCGACCTGGAAACGGATCGATCGCCCCTCGGGACGCGACTGGATGGTCCCGTACCGGACGGCGGCGGCCAGCCCCTGCGCCGCGAGTTCCGGAAACCGATAAACGGGGATCTCGTGGCTCTCCAGTTCCAGGATCCCTTCCTCCCAGCCGACCTTGCCCATGAAGCAGGTAACGATCGGCTTCGCCTGCCCCTGCTCGCTCGCGGCGGCCACGATCGTGCGGGCGACGGCATGGGCATCGATCATGATCGGTGATACGAAGATGACGATCAGGGCGTCGACCGCCGGGTCCGCCAGGACGATCCGCAGGGCGGGCTCGTAACGCTCCGGGCCGGCGGTCGCGATGAGGTCGAGAGGATTGGCCGGCGTTGCCTCGGAGGGAAGAACCTTGCGCAGATCCTTCAATGACCTCTCGGAAAGCTCCGGCAGGCGAAGGCCGAGACTCTCGCACGCGTCGGCGGCCAGGATACCTGGTCCGCCGGCGTTCGTGACGATTCCGATGCGCGGTCCGGCGGGGACCGGCTGCTTGGAAAGAGTCTGTGCGAAGACGAACATCTCCTCGATGCTGCTGGCCCGGATGACGCCGCACTGTGCCAGGAGACTGTCAACCGCGACGTCGAGGCCCGCGAGAGACCCCGTGTGGGTGCTCGCCGCGCGCGCGCCCGACGCCGTCCGACCCGCCTTCACGGCCAGGATCGGCTTCTTGCGCGCCACCCGCCGAGCGATCTGGGTGAACTTGGCCGGGTTTCCGAACGACTCGATGTACATCAGGATGATCGAGATGCTCGGATCATCCTCCCAGTACTCGAGCAGATCGTTGACGGATATATCAGCTTTGTTGCCCGTGGACGCGAACATCGAGATGCCCAGGTTCGTCTCGCGGGCGTTCGCGAGGATCGTCTCACCGAGGGCGCCGCTTTGCGAGATGAATCCGACCCTCGCGGGCATCGGTCCCGACGGCGGCATAGCCTTGGCGAACGTCGCGTTCATCCGAACCTGCGGGCCCGAGTTGACCACTCCCATGCAGTTGGGTCCCACCATGCGCATCCCATGGCGGCGGATCATCTCCACCAGCTCGGCTTCCCGCCGAATGCCCTCTCCTCCCACTTCCTTGTAGCCGGCCGTGATCACGACCACCCCGCGGACGCCCTTGCGGCCGCAGGCATCGACGACACCAGCGACGATGCCGCACGGAACGACCACGACAGCCAGATCGATCGGATCAGGAATGGAGGCGACATCCGGGTAGCACTTCAGGGAATGAACAGCCGTGGCATTCGGGTTGACCGGGTAGATGGCCCCGTTGAACTCGTATTCGATCAGGTTATGGAGAATCTCGCGCCCGATGGAGGTACGGTCCCTGGAAACGCCGATCACGGCGATCGAGCGTGGGCGGAAGATGGCGTCCAAGCTTCCCGGCCTCGGCACTTTGGACATATGCAAATAATGTTACTGGAGCGCATCGGGCGAGTCAAAACGGCCGGGCAGGGCGTTCGGCTCGACGGCCGGGGCGAACGGGCGCTCACGCGCGAGACCGGAGAGGGTCGCATCGGCCGCTCGCGGTCCCTCGGCGAGACCGACGACAGTGCCCGGCGACAGGCCACGCGGCCTGACAACCGCACGCCAACCATGCCGAACTCACGCGACGCGGGCTCGTTGACGGTATCCGAGCACCCCTTTATGATGAAATGCAGGTTTTCTCGCTCCCATGTGTTCCCCGCTGTCGGGATCCCTCGATGAGCCCACAACTCGGCCTGCTGATCGCGATCTTCATCACGGTGGCCGTGGTCCTGTACCACGTGAACAGGACCGGCCGGCAGGCCGGCCGCCGCAGGGGCCCCTGGCTGCCGGAGCCTGGAGCGATCCTGGTGAAGAACCGGGAAGCCACAATCAGGACCATCGATGATGAAACGATCTTGGCCCTGCCCCACCAGAAAGAGGGGCTTGCACTGAACCCGATGGCGGCTCGTTGCTGGGAATTGATCGACGGACAGAGGGATCTGGCCCGGATCGCCGCGACGGTCTCGAGGGAGTTCCCCATCGATGAGGAAACCGCCGTCGAAGATGTACGGTCCCTCGCCGCCCTCCTGCGGCGCGAGTACCTGGCGCTGCCGGAGGGTGACTGGAGGTTCGTTCACATGCACTTCGACATGTTGTTCGCCGGCGCCTCCGATCGCGGCATCAAGGAGATCCGGCGCGCCAACGGCATGATCGTTCACCTGGCTGAAGAAGTCGCCGATGGCGATGGTCTTCCCAACACACGGCATCTGCGCGCCGAGCGCTGGTCCTGGCTCGGCGCCGGCTTTCAGAGGTATCGGGCGCGAGCCTCGATGGACCGTCACAACCTGCGTGAAGCCACCTTGCACGAGGCCCTCCATGCGTTCGAGGCCGGCTGGTGCCAGTGCCAGGCGGGCAACCTCGATGAAGCGGAGAGGTCGTTCCTGAAGGCCTGCCGCCTCGCCCCCCGATGGGCCCATCCCCACTATCAGCTCGGCTACCTGCATCTGCTCGGAGGTCGATTCCTGCGGGCCGTCGAGGATTTCCACAGGGCCGAGAGAATGGACCCGGGAGGATTCATGGTGAGGGAGTACCTGAACATGGCGAGCAAGATGGCCGAGGGCCGTATCTGTTTCGAGGCGTTCCGGCTTTTCGAGGAAGCCTCGACCGCGGCTTCCGAAGAACCGGAACGAGCCCTCAGCCTCTGCCGCCGGGCATTGAGTCTTTCACCCGATCTCCCGCCGGCACGACTGATCATGGCGAGGATCCATGCACGCAGAAGACACTTCGAGAGGGCGCTGCATGCGCTGCGCGAGACGATCGACACCGATCCGGACTCATCCACGTTGTGCCATGCGCTGTGCGATCGCGGCGCGATCTTCATGGAACACGGCATGATCGACCAAGCTGTTCGCGAGTTCGAGAAGGTCATCGAACTGGACGGAAGCCCCGCCGCCACCCGCCGGGCGATGGCGCGGCTGACATCCTGCACCATCGTGCATTGACTCGAAACAGGCGGGCCACGCGGTGTGACCGCGCGCGGATGGGACCGACCATCCGGCCAGGAGCAAGCCATGACGCAGCCGGTCTTATCGCTCGACATCGGAGGGACCAAGCTTTCCGCCGCCGTGATGACGCCGGGCGGAACCCGGCTGGCCAAGAAGCGTGACACCTCGCCCGCCCGCCAGGGACCGGACCATCTTGTCAGGCGTCTCATCGAGATGGCCGAAGAGGTCCTGAGAATCGCCGTTCTCGACATCTCACGCGTCGGCATCAGCGTTGGCGGGCCCGTGGACCCCGTCGCGGGGATCGTCGATTCGCCACCGAACCTCCGCGGCTGGGATCGCGTGCCGCTGCGATCCTTGGTTGCAGATCGGCTCGGGATCCCCCCCGAGGGAATCTTCCTGGAAAACGACGCCAATGCATGCGCCCTGGCCGAGGCCCGGTTCGGCGCAGCCCGTGGGTGTCGCCATGCGGTTTTCCTCACGATGAGCACGGGCATCGGGGGGGGACTGATCCTGGATGGGAGGCTTTACCGGGGCGCAGGCCTCGACGCCGGCGAGGTGGGACACCAGGTCGTGGTTCGAGAAGGCCCGCCGTGCGGCTGTGGAAATCGAGGTTGCCTCGAGACGGTCGCCTCCGGCAGCGGCATCGCCGCCCGTCTCCGGGCCGATTTCGACTCCCTCCCGCCCGCTATCAGGAAAGCGGCGCGTTCGCGAGAAACCATCTCCGCCAAGCATCTCATCGATGCCGCCCGTCGCGGCGACGACTACGCCACCCGATTCCTGCGGGAGACGGCATCTCTTCTCGCCCGGGGCCTGGCGAACCTCGTGTTCATCCTCAACCCGGAAAAAATCATCCTCGGGACCATCGCCTACCATGCAGGCGACCTGCTCCTGGTGCCTCTGCGCGCCGAGGTGAAGCGGCTGTGCTGGCCCCGTCTGACCGATGCTCTGCAGATCGTGGCCACCCCGCTCGGCCCGCGCCTGGAGGAGCTTTCCGGCCTCGCCGTCGTTCTGGAGGCCGAAAATCCCGACAACCGCCGCGCTGGTTGCCGCTATCCTGCAACGCCATCATAATCATGATCACGCGCACGATCCTGCGCAGGAGAAACGTGCGCCCGGTTCCACCCAGGGCGATCATGGGATCCCGATGGCCCACCGGAACGCTTCTTTTCAGGAGACCGGTTCGAGATGCTTCGAGTAGGAACCGCCGGATGGTGCTACCCGGACTGGGAAGGCATCGTTTACCCCAAGGGAGCCTCCGCCAGGAAAGATGCCTTGAGGATCCTGGCCCACCTGTTCGGCACCCTGGAGATCAACGTCTCGTTTTACAGGCCTCCGAGTCCTCGGATGGCTGCGGGGTGGGTCAAACAGGTGGCATCCCGACCGTCGTTTCTGTTCACCGCCAAGCTCTGGCGAGGATTCACGCACCAAAGAGACGGTGTTCATGCCCGGGAGGAAGGGGCCTTCCGCGACGGCACGGCGCCGCTCAGGGAATCGGGCCGTCTCGGCGCCCTGCTCATCCAGTTCCCCCACTCGTTTCGCAACACCGTCGGCAACCTCGGCTATCTCGAGTCCCTCCTGGACCGGTTCGGAGACTTCCCCCTCGTTGTCGAGCTGCGCCATACCAGCTGGATGCAGGAGAAACTGTTCGCCATGCTGCGTGAGCGTGGCGT